>NZ_SCOO01000038.1:0-63431 GCF_005502415.1 Pseudomonas sp. G(2018)
CGCTTGGGCGAAGAAGGCGAGGGTTACAAGATCGCCCTGGCCAACCTCGAAGGCGGGCGTGTCGGCATCGCTTCGCAATCGGTGGGCATGGCCCGCGCCGCCTTCGAAGCGGCCCGCGACTACGCCCGTGAACGCGAGAGCTTCGGCAAGCCGATCATCGAGCATCAGGCCGTCGCGTTCCGCCTGGCGGACATGGCGACCCAAATTGCGGTGGCCCGGCAGATGGTGCACTACGCAGCAGCGTTGAGAGACAGCGGCAAACCGGCCCTGGTCGAAGCGTCGATGGCCAAGCTATTCGCCTCGGAAATGGCCGAAAAGGTCTGTTCCTCGGCGTTGCAAACCCTCGGTGGCTACGGTTACCTGAACGACTTCCCGCTGGAGCGGATCTACCGCGATGTGCGGGTCTGCCAGATCTACGAAGGCACCAGCGATATTCAGCGCATGGTTATTTCGCGCAATCTTTGAGAAGGAAAACACTACGTGAACTACGAAACGATTTTGCTGGAAACCCACGGCCGCGTTGGCCTGATCACTCTGAACCGCCCACAGGCGCTGAACGCGTTGAATGCGCAGATCGTCAGTGAACTGAACCACGCCCTCGACGGCCTGGAAGCCGATTCCAACATCGGTTGCATCGTGCTGACCGGCTCGAAAAAAGCCTTTGCCGCCGGTGCCGACATCAAGGAAATGGCCGAGCTGACCTACCCGCAGATCTACCTCGACGATCTGTTCAGCGACAGCGATCGCGTGGCCAACCGCCGCAAGCCGATCATCGCCGCCGTCAACGGTTTCGCCCTGGGCGGCGGCTGTGAACTGGCGCTGATGTGCGATTTCATTCTGGCCGGTGACAACGCGAAGTTCGGTCAGCCGGAAATCAACCTCGGCGTGCTGCCGGGCATGGGTGGCACTCAGCGCTTGACCCGCGCAGTGGGCAAGGCCAAGGCCATGGAAATGTGCCTCAGCGGCCGTCTGATCGATGCCGTGGAAGCGGAGCGTTGCGGCATCGTCGCACGCATCGTGCCGAGTGATGAGCTGCTGGACGAAGCGTTGAAAGTCGCGACGTTGATTGCCAAAAAATCGTTGCCGATCGCGATGATGGTCAAGGAAAGCGTCAACCGCGCCTTTGAAGTGAGCCTGTCCGAAGGCGTGCGCTTCGAGCGCCGGGTGTTCCATGCGGCGTTTGCGACGCAGGATCAGAAGGAAGGGATGGCGGCGTTTATTGCCAAGCGTGAGGCTGAGTTCGTCGGTAAGTGATGTAGCGTTTGTGCGGGCGCCTTCGCGAGCAGGCTCGCTCCCACAGTTGATCTCTGGTGTACATGAGATCCCCTGTGGGAGCGAGCCTGCTCGCGAAGCTTTTTGGGTTTAAACCAGGTAGTTTTTCAATTCCCGGGCAATCACCATCCGCTGAATCTCGCTCGACCCCTCATAAATCTGCGTGATCCGCGCATCCCGGTAGTAACGCTCCACCGGGTAATCCTCCAGATAGCCATACCCGCCATGAATCTGTATCGCTGACGAACAGACTTTCTCGGCCATCTCCGACGCAAACAGCTTGGCCTGCGAGGCCTCCGACAGGCACGGTTTGCCGGCGCTGCGCAAACGCGCGGCATGCAGGATCATCAGCCGTGCGGCATTGAGTTGCATGTGCATGTCCGCCAGCAGGTTGGCGATGCTCTGGTGCTCGATGATCGGCTTGTCGAATTGCACGCGGTCCCGGGCGTAGGCCAGTGCCGCTTCGAATGCCGCGCGGGCAATGCCCAGTGCCTGGGCGGCGATGCCGATGCGGCCGCCTTCGAGGTTGGACAACGCGATGGCCAGGCCTTTGCCGCGCTCACCCAGCAGGTTGGCCTCGGGAATGGTGCAGTTGTTCAGCGTCACCGCGCAGGTATCGGAAGCGCGGATGCCCATTTTGTGTTCGCTGCGGTCCACGGTGAAGCCTGGGGTACTGGTCGGCACCAGGAACGCCGAGATGCCACGCTTGCCCAGGTCTGGATCGGTCACCGCAAACACGATCGCCAGTTTTGCCCGTTTGCCGTTGCTGACAAATTGCTTGGCGCCGTTGATCACCCATTGGCCGTCGCGCAGTTCGGCGCGGGTGCGCAGGTTGTGCGCTTCGGAACCGGCCTGGGGTTCGGTCAGGCAGAAGCAACCGATGGCCTGGCCGCTGGCCAGGTCCGCCAGCCAGGTCTGTTTCTGTTCTTCGGTGCCGTAGTTGAGCACCGGCCCGCAACCCACGGAGTTGTGAATGCTCATCATCGCGCCAGTGGCGCCGTCGCCGGCCGAGATTTCTTCCACCGCCAGGGCATAGGCAACGTAGTCGACATAAGTGCCGCCCCATTCCTCGGGCACCACCATCCCCAGCAGGCCGAGTTCACCCATCTTCGCCACCAGACCGTCGTCGATCCAGCCGGCCTTTTCCCAAGCCTGGGCGTGGGGGGCGATTTCGCCGCGGGCAAAGTCCCGGGCCATGTCGCGGATCATGACTTGTTCTTCGCTCAATTCGATATCGTGCATGGCTCAGCTCCCGCTCTGGTCAAACCCGTTGAAGAAACTTGCCACGTGTGCGGCGTCCAGCGCCTGCAGGGTGGGCGGGTTCCAGCGCGGGTTCTTGTCTTTGTCGATCAGCAAGGCGCGCACGCCTTCGATCAGGTCGCCGCGCTCGAACCACTGGCGGTCCAGGTGCAGCTCAAGGGCGAAGCATTGTTCAAGGCTCAGGTGCCGACCGCGCCGCAGCATCTCCAGCGTCACGCCCATGGCCAGCGGCGAACGGGTTTGCAGCAGGTCGGCGGTGGTGGTGGCCCACTCGTGGCTGTCGGCAACCGTCACTTCCCGCAATTGTTCAACAATACTCGGCACATCGGGCAGGGCGAAGTAGTGGTCGATGGCCGGGCGCAGTGCTTTGAGTGGTGCGTTGGGCAGTTGCTGCACCGCGAGTTTGGCCAGCAAGCCTTGCAGGTCCTTCAGCGGTGACTCGTGCCATTGCAGTTGGTCGAGTTTTTCGTCCAGCGTAGCCAGCTTGCTGCTGTCCAGGTACCAGTCGGCCAGGCCGCAATACAGGGCATCGGCCGCGCGGATCTGCACGCCGCTGACACCCAGGTAAATGCCCAGTTCACCAGGGATGCGCGGCAGGAAATAACTGCCGCCGACATCCGGGAAATAGCCGATGCCCACTTCCGGCATCGCCAGACGGCTCTTCTCGGTGACTATCCGCAAGTCGGCGCCCTGCACCAGACCCATGCCGCCGCCCAGGACAAAACCGTCCATCAAGGCGAGTACGGGTTTGCGGTAGTGGTGGATCGCAAGGTCGAGGGCGTATTCCTCGACGAAGAAGTCTTCGTGCAACGTGTCGCCGCTTTTGAAGCTGTCGTAGAGCGAGCGAATGTCGCCGCCGGCACAGAAGGCTTTTTCCCCGGCGCCGCGCAGGACAACGGCATGTACGTTAGCGTCGCCCGCCCAGGCATCCAGTTGCCGCTGTAATTGGCGAACCATGTCGAGGGTGATGGCGTTGAGACCGGCGGGGCGGTTGAGGGTCAGGTGACCGATGTGATTGCGAACCTCGGCCAGCACTTCATTTTGTGTGGCATCCATGGGCGTGGCCGCCTTCGATGAAACCTGAGCAGTCATCAGTAACTCCCTGCTTTTATTGTTCTTTATAGAGAAGCTCGCGCGCGAGCGATGCAGGATCGTAACAGTGCAAATTTGTGATGTACAACGGGGAAATGTGCAGGGGCATGCTGCATATTTGCAATGACGATCGCGCGCGCCCCTGTGGGAGCGCAGCCTCAGGTTCTACTGCCGAGCACTTCACCAATACTGCGACGTTTCGCATGTAACTCACTGGCGTGAATCAGTTGTTCCAGGTCTTCAGGCGTGACGTCGAAGAAAGCTTCCATGTCGGCCAGCGCCAGTTTCAAATCCTGGGCGGTGATGGCCTGGCTGTCGGTGGGCGGATGGTCGGCTGGCACCACAGCCACTGGTTCAGCGGGGCGCTTGGGGTATCGGATGCGCGTCAGGTTGTTGTAGGCCAGGGCGCTGAGCAACATGATCGTAGCGCCGAGCATCACCGGGCCGAGGGCTTTCCAGTCCATGGCAATGGTCGCCGGGTCCGCCAGTACCAACGTCAACGCCAGCGCGCCGGCCGGTGGGTGCAGGCAACGCAGCCAGCACATCAGGATCAGCGCCATGCCTGCCGCCAGGCAAGCGCTGCCCAGCGTGCGCCCCAGCACATAGGCCACCAGCAGCGAAACCACGCCGGCGCTCAAGTAGCCGCCGACAATCGACCATGGCTGCGCCAGTGCGCCGGAAGACACCGCGAACAACAACACTGCCGAAGCCCCCAGCGGGCCGATCAAATGCTGCGCCACCTCGATGCCGAACACCTGACCGCACAGCCACACGCTGAGCATCGTTCCGAGGGCCATGCCGATGGCGGCGCGGCTCCATTCGGTGGGGCGGGTGTTGATGGCGGCGGGCAACCAGCGAGCGAGCATGAGGAAACCATTCCGTTGACAAAAAAACGAGGAAAAAAAAAGGCTTGTCTGGGATACCCAGAAAGCCCTTGAAGTTGTTCCAACAATTGGGGGAGGAACGACGACAGTGTGCCGATCCTTGCTGATGCTGACAAATTCATATTAATGAAGCTTCAGTTCATTATTTCTGATGTAACGCCACGCGCCGGCCACTCATGAAACACAGGAATCCGCCCATGGCGGTGAGTGCACTCAAGGCATAGAACATGGTCGGTGCCGGCGTGTGCATCAACAGGAAGCCACAAATCACCGGGCTCAATGCGCCACCGAGCGCCGCCAGGTTCTGTGCGCCGTAGTAACTGCCGCGCAATTCTTCCGGGGCCAGGGTGTCGACGAAGAGGAATTCGGCCGGGTAAATGATCATTTCCCCGAGGGTGAAGATGAACATGGCCACGCACCAACTGACCATGCCGTCGGCCAGGCTGAAGCCGATCAAACCGAGAATGAACAGGCTGGTGCCACCGGCGATCCAGAACCGCAGCTTTTCGCGATTGAGGAAGCGGCCGATCTGGTACTGCAACAGGATCACACTGATGGCGTTGCAGGCGAGCAGGGCGGCCATGATGTCCAGGGCGGTTTTGGAATCGTGGGTCACCAGCAGGTACTGCGACAGGTACAGGGTGAAACGCCCGTGGACCACGGTGCTGAGCAGGCAACCGCAGGTGAACATGATCAGGGTGCGGTCGTTCTTCAGGGTTACCAGGGTCTTGAGGAAGCTCTGCGGTTGGCCAATGACCGGGCTCTGTGCCGAATCCTTCGGGATGCCGATCATCAGAAAGATGCTGAAAAAGGCGATGGCGCCGGCAATCAGGAATGGCGCGATCGGATAGTAGCCGGCGATCACCACGCCCAGCATGGGACCGGTGGCGTAGCCGATGTTGGTCAGGGTGTAGCGCAGGGAAAACGCCTTGGCGCGCTGGCCCATGGGCAGGTTTTCGCTGAGGATCGCTTTCGAACCGATGAGAAACAGCGCCGAGGCCGTCTCGGTGATCACCAGGGTGACGGTGGTCAGGTAGAGGTTTTCGGCGAAGGTCAGCAGCACGAAGCCGATGGCACTGGAAAGCATCGCCAGAATCAGCAACCGGCGCTTTTCCAGGCGGTCGATGATGTAGCCGCCATACAGGGCGAGCAGGGTGGCGATGAACACCGCGATACCGAGCAGCAAGCCAACGTCCTGTTGGTTGAGGCCGAGTTTGTTGCTCAAGAACAGCGTGAGCAACGGGCTGGTGATGGCACGGCTGACAACGATGGTCAGCGAAACGATCATCAACCGGCGGACAATGAGGGAGTAAGTGGCCACGGTGTGTGCAAATGTCCTTATTTCAGATGTTCAAGTGTTCGACGGGAAACCGAGCCGGGGCCATCGCGGGCTTGCCCGCGATGAGGCCAGACCAGGCGACGCATTCATCAGGTCAGCCACCGCTCAAGCATGCCCACCGAATCCAGCTCTTCCAGCCGCCACAATTGCCCAAGCAATTCCCCGGCCTGTCGCCGCGGCATCACCCGCTCGGCCAGACTGAAAAATTTCTCCTCCAGTGCCCCCTCACTCAACGGATTGCCCGGCGCACCCAACGGCACTTCAACGCACAGGCTCGCCTGCCGACCGTCCACGGTCCGCAGCGTGACCAAGGGCTCGCCATCCTCTGACAGTTGCGGGTCCACTTCAAGGTGAATGCGCGACATCCACTGGGCGATTCGCGGATCGTTTCGCGATGCATCGTCGTAGGCCTGCAACCGGCAATGACCGTGCACCAGCCATGCAGCCAGCGCATAGGGCAGGCTCATCTGCGCCGCCGCCAGGGTGTCGACGTCGTGGCCGCCGCACATGTCCCGCAGGAATCCGCACAATGACACCTGCACGTCTTCGACCTGATCGACCTGCACCTGGAACTGCTCCAACAGCAAGCCCAAGGCATCGATGGCCGAATGGGTGCCACGGCAGGAGGCGTAGGGTTTGATCGAGCAGCGGGCGAGTTTCCACACGACGCCGAGGTCTGCATCCAGCGCCTGGGGGTGTGCGGCGTCACCGGCCAGGGTCTTGAGGAAACCGCCCCAGGCATCCTCGAACAACTGCGTTGGTCCGCTGATCCCCTGTTGGGCAAATCTCGCCGCCAGCAAGCCACCTTCGGCGGCGCGGCCGCTGTGCAGTTTTTTGCTTTGCGAGCCGTCGTGAATAAACGCCCACAAACCACCACTGAAGCTGCCGGCGATGCCCAGTGCCGACAGGGTTTGCCGCGCATCCAGGCCAAGAATGCGCGCACTGGCGGCGGCCGCGCCGAACACGCCACAGGTTGCCGTGGAGTGCCAACCGGCGCCGTTATGAGCCGAGTAGCCACCGCAGGCTTCGAGTACCCGACGCCCGATGTCGTAACCGATCACCACCGCCGTGATCAACTCACGGCCACTCACGGGTTTTCCGCACATCGACACCGCCGCCATCACGGCGGGCAAGACCACGGCGCCGGAATGGTCGCAGCCTCCAGTGTCGTCCAGTTCCAGGGCATGGGCGGCGATGCCGTTGAGCATGGCGGCCTGAGCCGCGCCGACCCGCAGGTTCGTGCCCCAGACCAACGTATTGCCAGGCTCACCGTCGAACACCTGACGCGCTTGCTTTGCGATGTCGCTGTCAGCCCCGGCCAGGGACGCGCCGAAGGTGTCGAGGATGTGCCGCCTGGCCTGTTCCACCAGTGCCGGTGGCAAATCTGCAAACGTCGTATCGACGCAGAATTGCGCCAGTCGCTGCATCCGTTCAGTCATACGATGTAGTCCCGGTAATGACGTTCATACACCGACGCCGGATGATCCTGGGTGACCGGTGCCGCCGATTCAGCCCACCATCGGGCGACTTCGGCACCCGTGGCGATCCACACGTCATCGTGCTGCACAATTCCCTCAAGCAACTCCCGCAACACCCCGATCCGCCCCGGTGTTGCAATGATTTCCGGGTGCAGGCGCAGCACGTAGCACAGGCCGAAGCGATGAAACCCGGCGAAGTCCATTTGCAGATTGCCCAGGGTGTGGCTGTAGGAAGCGATCCGCGATTGCGCCGGTGGCACGGCAGGACTGAGGTTGAAGGCGAAATAGGGTTCGTCTTCCAACTCATAGTGCAGCGGCAACTCGATCACCTCAGGCGAAGTCGGGTGCGCGAACGGCAGGTCATCGCCGCGCCATGACGATGACCAGCGAATACCCTGATCCCTCAACGCTTCGATAAAGCCCGGTGCACCATTGCCGGCGGGGATACGAAACCCCGTGGGACGCTGGCCGGTCAGTGCCGCCAAGGTTTCGCAGCCCTTGGCGATGTCGGCGCTCTGCGCGGCCAGGTCGAGGTTGTCGTAGTTCTGATGGCGATACCCGGCACAGGCGATCTCATGGCCGCCGGCCTGGATCGCGCGAAGGTGTTCGGGGTTTTCCTCGGCGACGACGCCGGGAACAAACCAGCTGCTGGTGACATCAAGCTCCTTGAGTAGCGCAAGCAAACGTTCGACGCCCCGTTGCGTGCCGTAACGCCACACCGACAAGGTCTTGTCGCGCCCGGCGACTTCCGGGGCCTGGGTGAGGATGCCGTGGATGTCGTTGTAATCGACGGTCAGCACCACCGCGCAGCGATAGCCCTTGGGCCAGACAGTGGACTCAGCCATGGTGATGCTCCTTGAGCCACCACTGGGCGACGTCGCGGCAGGTGGCGAACCACACGTCGTCGCGTTGACGCATGTGTTCGAAGAGTTTTTCCAGCAACAGGATGCGCCCCGGTTTGCCGGTGATCTTGGGGTGGAACAGGGTCGTCAGGCACAGCCCTTCATCCATGGCGCCGTCGTATTCGCGGCACCAGTTGTCGAGGGTCAGCGCGTAGCTGGCGGTGCGGTCCAGCCCGGAAGGGAAGTCCGGCGCCCGGGTGTAGGCGAGGGAGGCGTAGTCGTCCATTTCCCAGCGCCCGGGGATTTCCACCAGCGGCGTGGCGTGGCCCGGTACATTCACCAGGTACGGACGGTCATCGCCGCGCATGCTGCTGGAGTAGGTCACGCCGGCCTCGACCAGCATCGCCGGAGTTTGCGCGCGCCAGTCGCCGGACGGTGTGCGAAAGCCTTCGGCGCGGATGTTCAGGTGCTTCCAGAACACCTCGCGGGACCGTTTCATCACGTCCTTCTGCTGTTCCAGCGTCAGGGCGTAAAAGGATTCGTGTTTGTAGCCGTGATACGCCACCTCATGCCCGCGCTCGACAATCGCCTGGCACTGTTTCGGCCAGTTCTCCACGACCCAGGCCGGAACGAAGAACGTCGTCGGGAGACGGAACTCGTCGAGCAGGTCGAGAATCCGCGACAGTGCCCGATACGGGCCGTAGCCGCCGAAACCGAAGTATTCGGGTTTACGCCAGATCGAGCCGTTGAGCATGGCATCGCCGGTCGGGCCATCAAGGTCGAAGGCCAGGGCCAGGCAGGCTTTGTGCCGGTCAGGCCAGGTGGGTTGGGGTGAGGAGGACATCTTTGGTACTCCAACTCTCTATAAATAAACACCGGAACAAAGCTCCTGTGGGAGCGAGCCTGCTCGCGAATGCGGTGTGTCATTCAACATGAATGTCTGCTGACAGGGCCTCTTCGCGAGCAGGCTCGCTCCCACAGTGGAGGGTGATCAGCTGCCTGTTTATTTCCCGGCGTTGATGGTCACGGTCTTGATCGCCCCCAGTTCCAGATCCCATTTCTTCAGGATTGCCTGGTAGCTGCCGTCGTCGATCATGCTCTGCAACGCGACTTTCACCGCTTCGCTCAATTCAGGCTTTTTCTTGCTCACGCCAAGGCCGGTGAACTGCGAAGAGATCGGCAGGCCCACGGTCTTGTACATGTCCTTTTCCTGGGTTTTCAGGTAGGGCAGGGTTTCGCTGCCTTGCATGGCGGCGTCGATGCGGCTCTGGCGCAGTTGCGCCCGGGCGTCGGCCGAGCCTTCGGTGCCGATCACGTTGATCGCCGGTTTGCCGGCGGCTTCACAGTTGGCCTTGCTCCACTCGGCGATTTCCGCCGGGAAGGTGGTACGGCGGCTGGTGCCGACTTTCTTGCCGCACAGGTCGGTGATTTCGTTGGTGTCCTTGTTTTTCTGCAGGGTGTAGAACTGCGGGCCGCTGGTGAAGTAGTCGACGAAGGTCACGCTGGCCTGACGCTCTTTGGTGTCGGTCATGCCCGACAGCACCATGTCCACGCGGTCCGTGGTCAGGGCGTTGATCATTTGTTCGAAGCCGGTTTCCTGCCATTTGATCTTCACCCCAAGGCGTTCGGCCAGGGCGTTGCCCAGGTCCACGTCCAGGCCAGTAAGGGTGTTGGTGGCCGGATCCTTGAAATCCATCGGCGGGTAGTTCGGCATGATCGCGACAACGATCTCGCCCTTGTCCTTGATGCTGGCCGGCAATTCAGCGGCAAAGGTGACGCTGGAAGCCATCAGGCCTGCGAGTACTGCTGGGATAACGAGGTTCTTCATGGTCGTTCTCTTATGTGTGTTGTTACGCCAGTCGGCGTTTAGGTTCGAACGGCAGAAATGAAGCTTTGGGTGCGTGGGTTTTGCGGACTTATTAGTATTTCTTCGGGGCTTCCTGCCTCCACGATCTGCCCGCCGTCCATGAACACCATGCGGTTGGAGACTTCACGAGCGAAGCCCAGTTCATGGGTGACGACGATCATGGTCATGCCGGTCTGCGCCAGGTCGCGCATCACCGACAGCACCTCACCGACCAGTTCCGGGTCGAGTGCCGAAGTGGGTTCATCGAACAGCATCAGCTTGGGCCGCATGGCCAGGGCGCGGGCAATCGCCACCCGTTGTTGCTGGCCACCCGAGAGTTCGATCGGGTAGCTGTTGCGCTTGTCGGCCAGGCCGACCCGGGCCAACAGTTCCACGGCTTCTTCGTGCGCCTCCTTGGGCGAACGCTTGAGTACCTGGCACGGCCCTTCGATGATGTTTTGCAGCACGGTCATGTGCGGGAACAGGTTGAAGCGCTGGAACACCATGCCGGTGGACAGGCGCTGGCGGGCGATCTGCGTCTCGTTGAGTTCGTGCAGTTTGTTGCCGACGATGCGGTAACCCACCAGCTCGCCGTCAACCCAGAGGCCGCCCTTGTCGATTTTTTCCAGCTGATTCACGCAGCGCAGCAAGGTGCTTTTGCCCGAGCCGGACGGGCCGATGATGCACAGCACTTCGCCTTGCTCGACTTCGATGTTGATGTCCTTGAGCGCGTGGAAATGGTCGTAGTATTTGTTCAGGCTCACGGCCTTGACGATGCTTCTCATGTCGGTCTCCTCAGGAACGCTTGCCGGCGCCGCGAGCGAAACGACGCTCCAGGCGGCTTTGACCGAAGGACAGCACGGTGACGGTGGCCAGGTACCAGATACCGGCGACGATCAGCAGTTCCATCACGCGGGCGTTGGCGTAGTAGATGTTCTGGGCGTTGTAGAGCAGTTCCGAGTACTGGATGACGCTCGCCAGCGAGGTCATTTTCACCATGCCGATGAACTCGTTGCCCACCGGTGGAATGATGATGCGCATGGCCTGGGGCAGGATGATCCGGCGCAGTGCTTGCAGGCGCGGCATGCCGATCGACTTGGCGGCTTCGTATTGCCCGGTGTCCACCGAGAGCAGGCCGGCGCGTACCACTTCGGCGGTGTAAGCGCCCTGGTTGATGCTCAAACCGAGCAGGGCCGCCACGAACGGCGTCATCAGGCTCACGGTGTCGAATTCGAACAGTCCGGGGATGCCGATGGTGGGGAAGATCAACGCCAGGTTGAACCACAACAGCAACTGCAGGATCAGCGGCGTACCGCGGAACAGCCAGGTGTAGGTCAGCGCCACGTAGCGCAGGATCGGGTTGGCCGACATGCGCATGATCGCCGTGATCACCCCGAACACGATGCCCAGGGCCATTGCCAGCACCGCCATGACGATGGTGTTGAGCAAGCCCCACATGATCGCCTGGGAGGTGAGGAACTGGCCGATGTACGACCATTCGATCTTGCCTTCGGCGAAAGCACGCACCAGGCCCAGCAGCGCGATGACGATCACTGTGGCGAAGAAGATCCGCCCGTAGTAGCGCCGTGGTACGTGTTGGTACTGGGTAATGTCAAACTGGTTTTCCGCCAGTTTGCGCTCCGCCTGGAGTCGTTCTGCCTGTGTCTGGCTCATGGTTGTTTCTCCGTACACTGTTCTTTCAAATCCATCACATTCCCTGTGGGAGCGAGCCTGCTCGCGAAGGCGGTGGGTCATTCAGCATTGATGTTGAATGTGATGACCTCTTCGCGAGCAGGCTCGCTCCCACAGGTGGTATGTGTGCGTGTCAGAGGCGGAAGCCCTGATAGTTCTCGGTCCAGGCTTGCTGCGCAGCGAGGGCGGTTTTCAGCCGGCCGATCTGCTCGCGTACCTGCTGCGGCGCAGTGCCGCCCCAGCCGCTGCGGGCGGCGATGGCGGCTTCCAGGGTCAGGCTGTCACGCACTTCGGGCGTCAGGCGCGGATCGATCTCGGCCAGCAACGCCGGCGAGGCTTCCCACAACTCGATGTCGTGTTTCTCGCAGGCCTTGACCAGCGCACCGGTGATTTCGTGGGCTTCCTTGAACGGCACGCCGCGCACCGCCAGCCAGTCGGCCACTTCAGTGGCGAGGGTGAAACCCAGCGGGGCCTGGCGACGCAACTCTTCGACGTTGACCGTCATGGTCGCCACCATCCCGGCCATGGCCGGCAGCACCAACAGCAGCGTGTCGACGCTGTCGAGCACGCCGTTCTTGTCTTCGCTCAAGTCGCGGTTGTAGGACAGCGGCAGGGATTTGAGCGTGGAGAGCAAACCGGTCAGGTTGCCGATCAAACGGCCAGCCTTGCCTCGCGCCAGTTCGGCAATGTCCGGGTTTTTCTTCTGCGGCATGATCGAGCTGCCAGTGGCGTAGGCATCGTCCAGCGCGACCCAGCGAAACTGCCGCGACGACCACAGGCAGAACTCTTCAGCCAGGCGTGAGATGTTGATCCCGAGCATGCTGGCGATAAACAGAAATTCGGCGACGTGATCACGGCTGGCCACGGCGTCGATGGAGTTTTCGCACACGCCGCTGTAGCCCATTTCCTTGGCCGACTGCTGTGGCAAACGGGCGATGGCCGAGCCGGCCATGGCTGCCGCGCCCAGTGGCGACAGCGAGGTGCGTGCGTCCCAGTCCACCAGGCGTTGCACGTCACGCAGCATCGATTGCGCGTGGGCCAGCAGGTGATGGGCGAACACGATCGGCTGCGCTTGCTGCAAGTGGGTGAAGCCGGGGCAGATGCTCTCGACGTGTTGTTCGGCCTGATTGACCAGCGCCTGCTGCAGGGCCAGCACTTCGACGGCCAGGGTGCGCACATGATCGCGCAGGAACAGACGCAGGTCGTTGGCGGTCTGGTCATTGCGCGAACGGCCGGCGCGCAGCTTGCCGCCCAGGGCGCCGAGACGTTCGGTCAACAGGCGCTCGATGAAGGTGTGAACGTCTTCGTCGTCCAGGGTCGGCGCGATACTGCCAGCACGGAAGTCGGCGCCGATCTGCTCCAGCGCATCGAGCATGGTCCGGGTTTCCTGATCGCTCAGCAGGCCAGCGCGCTGCAATTCCCGGGCGTGGGCCTTGGAGCCGGCGAGGTCGTACGGGGTGAGGCGGAAATAGCGCTCGGGGCAACGGGACAGCGCGGCCAGGGCTTCGGACGGACCGCTTTTGAAGCGAGCACCCCAGAGACGGTCGGTGGCTTGAGACATGGTTGTTTTCCTCGTCGGTAATGCGAACGAAATCGTTATGCCAGGCCTGAAATACCCATCAGGGCGTCGTCAGGTCAGATAAAAATCAGGGGCAGGGGACTAGCGCAGTTGCAAAAGGGCGAGAGCTGATCGAAGTGTCAGCTTTTAATGCTTCGAAATCAGTGTTTTGGCACTGAAGTTCGGAATTTCTGTGTGGTTGCCAAGTCTGGTTTTCTGTGTTCATTATTATTAGGCCAGCTATGTTTTTGTTGTTGGACACAGGTTGTTGAATCGGGCGCCAGAGGTAAATAAGCATTATGGAAACCCCACTTTCCAATTCCGGAAACCCGCCGCCTAAAACGCTGCAACGGGCACCGCTGGCCCTGAGCGGGCTGGATTTCAAATTGCTCAAGGTGTTCAAGGCGGTGGTCGAAGCGGGCGGTTTCAGTGCGGCACAGAACGAGTTGAACGTGGGGCTGGCAGCCATCAGCAAACAGATATCCGACCTGGAAATCCGCATTGGCATGCGTCTGTGCACCCGAGGTCGGGAAGGCTTTCACCTGACCGAAGAAGGGCGTCTGGTGTACCAGGCGTCGATTGACTTATTTGCCTCGGTTGACAACTTTCGTGACCGGCTTAGTTCAGCACAGAATGAACTTATCGGCGATCTTGGCGTGGGGGTTATTGATAATACGATTTCCGATCCGCAATCACCGTTAGTTGCTGCCCTTAGAACAATTAACGAACAATCGCCTAAAGTAAGATTTCAACTCCAGGCATCACAACTGGATGAGGTTGAACGTGGCGTTGTCGAGGGGCGACTGGTGGCGGGTATTGTGCCGGTTTATCAACGGCGGGAAGAGTTCGATTACTACCCGTTGTACGAGGAACGCTCCGAGGTTTATTGCGCCGTTGGCCACCCTTTGTTCTCGATGCCGGCGGATCAGATGAGCAGCAACATGCTCAAGGATTACGAATGCATCAACCACCGCTACGCGATCCATCGCGACAAACTCAACTTTGCCCACTACGACAGCTTTTCTGCTTCTGCGACCCAGGTCGAGGCCGTGGCGCTGCTGATCAGGACCGGCCGTTTCGTGGGTTTTCTGCCACAGCATTACGCGGCCAATTGGGTGGCGCAGGGGCAGTTTCGAGCGCTGTGTCCAGAGCTGATCCATATCGACACGCCGTTCAATCTGATCCTGCGGCACAACACCGTGCGCAGTCCGTTGGTGAAGGCGTTTGCCCAGGCGTTGGGTGTCGACCTGAAAGCCACAATCTAATGGCTTGATGCGCCCCTTGTGGGAGCGGGCTCGCCCGCGATGACGATATCAGCCTCAACATATATGTAGATCGTTAAATCGCTATCGCGGGCGAGCCCGCTCCCACAGGGTTTGTGTATTCACAACCAGCAAACAGTAACTTTGAAAGCTTCCAGCAGTTATGCCAATGAGTCCTCAAGCCACCGAAACAGCAGGCCAACTCTGCAACGGAATCGGCAACTTGCGCGACTCGCCACGCCCCATCGGGAAGTACGTGAAACCGGCGCGAGCCAGGCGTTCGGTGTCGTAGAGATTGCGACCGTCGAAGATCACCGGGGCATTGAGTCGTTGGCGGATCAGCTCGAAATCCGGGGCCTTGAATGGCTGCCATTCGGTGCAGATGATCAGCGCGTCGGCGCCATTCAACACCGACTCCGGCGTGCCCATGAGCATCAGCTTCGCTTCATCGGGGTACAGTCGCTGGGTCTCCTGCATGGCTTCCGGGTCGAATGCTCGCACATTGGCGCCAGCGGCCCACAGCGCTTCAAGCAGCACCCGGCTCGGCGCATCGCGCATGTCGTCGGTGTTGGGTTTGAACGCCAGCCCCCACAGCGCAAAGGTCTTGCCACGCAAATCGCCCTGGTAGAAGGCCTTGATGCGCTCGAACAGTTTGTGTTTTTGCCGCTGGTTGATGGCTTCCACTGCTTGCAGCAGGTCGCTGGAGCAATGGGCTTGTTCGGCGCTGTGGATCAGGGCGCGCATGTCCTTGGGGAAGCACGAACCGCCGTAGCCGCAGCCGGGGTAGATGAAGTGGTAGCCGATGCGCGAGTCGGCGCCGATGCCCAGGCGCACCGATTCGATGTCGGCTCCCAGGTGTTCGGCCAGTTCGGCCATCTGGTTGATAAAGCTGATCTTGGTCGCCAGCATGCAGTTGGCGGCGTACTTGGTCAGCTCGGCGCTGCGCAGGTCCATGAACATGATGCGGTCATGGTTGCGGTTGAACGGCGCGTACAGGTCGCGCATCACCTCGCGTACCTCATCGCGCTCGCAACCGATGACGATACGGTCCGGGCGCCGGCAATCGGCCACGGCCGAGCCTTCCTTGAGAAACTCGGGGTTGGAGACGATATCGCACTGCAGCAAGCGTCCGACCTTGATCAGGCATTTGTCGATGTGCGCGCGCAAGGTATCGCCGGTGCCCACCGGCACCGTGGACTTCTCCACGAGGATCACCGGTTGTTCACGGTGCCGCGCCACGGCTTCACCCACCGCCAGCACGTAACGCAAATCCGCCGAGCCGTCGTCCCGGGACGGCGTGCCGACCGCGATGAACAGCACTTGGCCATGCTGCACGGCGAGTTTTTCGTCCGTGGTGAACTGCAGGCGTCTGGCGTCCAGGCTTTCGCGCACCAGGCTGGCCAGCCCCGGTTCGAAAATGCTCACGTGGCCCTGTTGCAACAGCTCGACTTTTTTCGGGTCAATGTCCATGCACACCACGTCATGGCCGACTTCAGCCAGAACCGCTGCTTGAACCAGACCCACATAACCGCTGCCAAACACGCTGATTTTCATGGGGCATTCCTGTCCTGATCCATTCAGGAAGAGGATTAACAGCGCCATGTTTCAGTTCATCTATCGGCAAGTTGACGTCCTGGACTGCTCGACAATTGACTTTCCCGGCCCAGACCTGCAGCGTTACGGCCTGCCGTTTGGTCCACTTCTGTACTTTTTTCATTCAAGGCTGTTTCGTTTGACTGACTTACCCGCTGTTGCTGCAACTCCCCAAAAGCCCAACCCGCTGACCCTGTATCTGGCGCGCCTGGCGCCGTCCAGCCAACTGACCATGCGCTACGTATTGCAGGACGCCGCCGACCGCCTGGGCTTCGAAGACGTGAACATCGAAGAGATTCCCTGGTACGAACTGCAGCCCGAGGACGTGATTGCGCTGGTGGCCACCTTGCGCACCGACGGTTACGCGCCCAATACCTCGTCGCTGTACGTCAACGCGGTGCGCGGGGTGATGAACGAAGCGTGGCGCATGAGCCTGATCAGCCAGGAGCACTTGCTGAAAATGCGCTCGGTCAAGGGCATTGCCGGCACCCGGCTGTCCCAGGGGCGCAATCTGCGACGCACGTTGATCCAGGAACTGATGGAAGTCTGCGCCGCCGATCCACGCCCCCAGGGCCTGCGGGACGCGGCGATCATCGGGATTCTGTACGGCTCGGGCATGCGCAAGTCGGAATCGGTGAACCTCGACCTCAACCAGGTGGACTTCACCGAGCGTAGCTTGCGGGTCACGGCCAAGGGCAACAAACAACTGATCAAGTACGCCCCGGCCTGGGCCTTCGCCAAACTCGATGCCTGGCTGGAATTACGCCGTTCACAGCTCAAGGAAGGTGAAGCGGACGATAGCTTCCTGTTCAATCGCATTCGCCGTGGCAGCCACATCACCCGCGAGCGCATCACCAAACACGCGATCTACTACATTGCCCGCCAGCGCGGGGCGCAGGTGGGGGTGAAAATCATGCCCCATGATTTCCGTCGTTCATTCATCACCCGGGTGATCGAAGAACACGATCTGTCGATCGCGCAGAAACTCGCCCACCACAGCAACATCCAGACCACCGCCAACTACGACGTGCGCGACGACAACGAACGGCGCCGGGCGGTGGATCGCTTCGATCTTTGATCGGCGGGTGTTAAACCAAATCCCCCTGTAGGAGCGAGCAAGCTCGCTCCTACAGGGGGGCGGGTTAAGGCTCGCTCAACACGTGGGCATGGCCGATGGTGGAGACATGAACGGCGCTGCCGGCCGGTGGCGCGTACATGCCGGAGCTGCGCACCAGCAGTGATCGTCCCGACTGCTCGCCGGAGGCCGAAGACTGCAATTCCACGGTCAGGGTGCAGGTGTTGCCGCTGAAATCCCGATCGGTCACCACGGCGCGGCAACCCACGACTTCCGCGGTATGGGGCAAGACGCTGGCCAGTTGCAGTTGCTCGGGGCGCAACATGATCTGCGCTGCACTGTTGTTGCGATGGTTGTTGACCGGTATCCGCCCCAGATCGCAGTGCGCCCAGCCTGCCTCGATGCGGGCGGGCATGACCACCGCGTCGCCGAGAAACAGCGCGGTCTGGGCATCGTCGGGATAGCGGTAAAGGTCCAGAGGGTGCCCGGACTGTACCAGCCGGCCATGACGCATCACCGCCAGTTGGTCGGCGAAGGACAGCGCCTCGCTCTGGTCATGGGTGACCAGAATGGTGGTGACACCAGCCTCCGCCAACAAACGTGCCACCAGTTTGCGCATGCTGGCGCGCAGGCCGGTATCGAGCGCCGAAAACGGCTCGTCCAGCAGCATCAGCCGCGGTTGCTGGGCCAGGGCGCGCGCCAGGGCTACCCGTTGCTGTTGGCCGCCGGACAGTTCATGGGGCCAGCGCTCGGCCATGTTCGAATCAAGGGCCACGCTGTCCATCAACTCTGCGACACGATTCTGCTTTTCGCTGCCTTTGGTCGCCAGGCCGAAACCGATGTTGGCGGCCACCGTCATGTGCGGGAACAGCGCGCCGTCCTGGGGTACATAGCCGATCAGGCGCTGATGCGCCGGCACCTCGTGAGTGCTGTCGACCAGGGTCTGGCCATTGAGCGACAGCCGCCCTGAGTCCGGAAACTCGAAGCCGGCGATCATCCGCAGCAAGGTGGTCTTGCCCGATCCCGAAGGCCCGACAATCACCGTGCGACTGCCGGCGGGTACCGACAGGCTGACGTTTTCCAGGGCTTGGTGTGCGCCGTAGGATTTACTGAGCGAATGCAATTCAAGAGCGTTCATCGGCCAGCCGTTTTTTTGGATTGGTGATAAAGAATTCCGGTCAACGGAAGCGACAGCACAATCATCAGCAGGGCATAGGGCGCCGCCGCCGCGTAATCGATTTCGCTGGTCAAGGCCCAGAATCCGGTGGCCAGTGTGCGCGTGCCGTTGGGTGCGAGCAGCAGGGTGGCGGTCAGTTCATTGGTGATCGCCAGGAACACCAGCGCAGCGCCTGCGGCTGCGCCCGGCGCGGCCAGGCGCAGAGTGATAAGCCACAACGCGCGGGCCGGCGAACGGCCAAGGCTGCGGGCCATGTTTTCCAGTTCAACGGGCGCCTGAGCGATACCGGCGCGCAGACTCACCAGCGCGCGGGGCAGGAACATCAGCAGGTACGCCAGCAGCACCGTAATCGTGGTCTGGTAGATCGGCCGGGCAAAATGGATGGTCACGGTGACCAGGGCCAAGGCCACGACGATTCCCGGTAAGGAACTGGTGATGTAGTTGCAGCTTTCCAGCACCCGTTGCAGGCGGCCCGGCGAGCGAATCGACAGCCAGGCAATCGGGATGGCGGCACAGGTGGTCAGGAGCGCGCCCGCCACGCCGAACAACAAAGTCTGTTCCAGTGCCGGCAGCAGCTCGCTCATGTCCCAGACTTGCAGGCCGCCGGCAATCAACCATTTGCCCAGGGTGATCAAGGGGACGCCCAGCGCCAGGGCGCAGGTGACGATTTGCAGGGCCAGCGCCAGTATCATTGCCGGGGGCTTCAGGCAGATAACCCGTTGCTCCCGGGCACTGCCGGAGCCGACGCGGGCGTAGCGCGCACGGCCACGGGCAGCCGATTCGACGGTCAGCATCGCCAGGCAACACAACGCCAGCACGCCGGCCAGCAGGTTGGCGGCGGCGCCGTTGAAGGTGGACTTGAACTGATCGAAAATCGCCGTGGTGAAGGTGTCGAAACGGATCATCGCGTACAGGCCGTACTCGGCCAGCAGGTGCAGGCCGACCAGCAAGGCACCGCCGCAAATGGCCAGGCGCAATTGCGGCAACACCACGCGGAAAAACACCGCCCAAGGCTTGAGCCCCAGGGACTCGGCGACGTCTTCGATGGCCGGATCGAGGCGGCGCAACGTGGCGGCAACCGGCAGGTAAAGAAACGGGAAGTAGGCAATGACCGAGACCAATACACCGGCAAATAACCCGTGAATGGGCGGAACCAGACTGACCCAGGCATAACTGTGCACGAACGCCGGTACCGCCAGCGGCGCGGTCGCCAGTAAAGACCACCAGCGGCGTCCCGGTAGATGGGTGCGTTCGGTCAGCCACGCCAGTGTCACGCCAAGTGCGATGCACAGCGGCACTGTGATGACCACCAGCAACACGGTATTGACCAGCAGTTCGCCGACCCGCGGACGGAACACCAGCGGCACCAGGGCGGACCAACCGGTTTGCAGGTACACGCCGATGACAAACGCAATGGGCAGCAGCGCCAGCAACGACATCAGCACCGACAAACCCACCACCCACGCGCCACCACGGCTCGCGAACAGGCCGCGTGACCGTCGATGCAGATTGGCGGGTGAGGTTTGGGCGACACCCGCCGGCAGGGTTTCAGGTATCAATTAAAGCAGTCCGGCCTGAGTCATCAGCTCCACGGCTTTTTTGCTGTCGAGTTTCGAAGCATCGACCGTTGGCGCGTCGAGCTGCTGCAAAGGCAGCAGTTTAGGGTTGGATTGAGCGTTCTTGCCCACGGCATACTCAAACGATTTGCCGTCCTTGAGGATGGCCTGACCGTCCTTGCCGGTGATCCACTTCAGGAACGCCTGGGCTTGTTCCTTGTGTTTGCTGGACGCCAGGACACCGCCGCCGGAGATGCTGACAAACGCTCCCGGGTCCTTGTGCTTGAAATAGTACAGGGCGGTGTTCTTGCTGTTTTCGCCGGTCTTGGACTGATCGACAAAGCTGTAATAGTGGTAGATCACGCCGCTGTCGATCTGCCCGGCGTTCACCGCCTTGAGTACCGAACTGTTGCCGCGGTAGGCGGTGAAGTTGGTTTTCATCGCTTTGAGCCAGTCGAGGGTCGCGGCTTCGCCTTTCTGTTCGAGAATCGCGGCGACGATCGCCTGGAAATCGGCACCGCCCGGCGACGCGCCCCAGCGACCTTTCCAGCTCGGGTCGGCAAGGTCCATGATCGATTTTGGCAATTGGGCTTCAGGCAGTTTGCTCGGGTTATAGACGAACACCGTGGAGCGTGCGGCGATCCCCACCCATTTGCCGTGGGCTGGACGGTAGGCGGCATCGACTTGCTCCAGGGTGGTCTGGTCGACCGGTGCAAACAGGCCCGCGTTGTCCACCAGGACCATGGCCGGAGAGTTTTCGGTCAGGAACACGTCGGCTGGCGAGGCGGCGCCTTCCTGCACGATCTGGTTGCCCATTTCGGTGTCATCGCCGTTGCGCAAGGTGACAGGAATACCGGTGTCCTGAGTGAACCCTTCAACCCAGGCCTTGGTCAGGCCTTCGTGCTGCGCGTTGTACACCACAATGCCGACGTCGGCGGCGGCATACACGTGGCCGACGCTCATCAGCGCGGTGATCAGCAGGGCTTGTTTCAGGAAAGACGGGATTCGGGAAATCATGCTATGGCAGCTCCTTTTTTTTGGTTTCGAGCAAGCAGATTCGACGAGGACAACGTCGATTATTGTAGATCAATAGGAATCATTTGCATGTTTGTGGAGCTAAACCACTGATGAAACCTTGTGGGAGCGAGCCTGCTCGCGAATGTGGTGTGTCATTCACCATTCATGTGTCTGACCCGCCCCCTTCGCGAGCAGGCTCGCTCCCACAGGATGCATTGTGTTACTGGCTGGCATTGGCGGACGGGCAGCCTTTTTGTGTATTGCTCGCTGCCTGGCTGATCAGCGCCGCCAGGCGTCTGACATTGTTCTGCTGCGCCGCCACCAGTTCATCGATGGACGGTCCGGAAGGTGTTTGTATCGTGCTGCGGCAAGGCTGCAGGGTGTCGTCGCCGTTGCGCAGGCGCCACTTCACATCGATCAACCCGTATTGACCGGGAATCGAATCGAACCGCTGTACATCGACTCGCACCGAGATTTTGCGCTGGGGATTGCTATTGACCATCTGATCGAGCAGGGCGGCGCGCAATTCATCCACCAGGCTGGCGCCCCACCAGTCGGTTTCGAGGATGGCCATGCCGGTGTTGCCCTGACGCACGACAATCTGCGGGCGATCGACCTGCGGCGGCACCATCAGACTCTCGATCTGGATCTCCGCGGTGGACCTTGAATTGCTGCTCAGCTGGGCTGGGGTCAAGGTGTGGAACTGAATCGGGTCGCTGCGGCAAGCGGCGAGCAATGACAGCACAGCGATCAATGTAATCTTCAGCGCAAAACCCATGAATGATGCTCCTGTGGTCATTTGCTTGGCGGCCCTTGCAGATCAATGGGCGCGGCATTGTTGGGACGGCCGCGAATCAACGATTCCGGGTGCCGGCCCAGGTAGTCCGTGAGGTCACGCAAGGAGCGCGATGTGCGTCCAAGCTCGTCCAGCGTCTCCCCCAGTTTTTCCCTTTGCGGCGAATCGTCGGCCAGGGTCGAGTTAGCGGATTTTAGTGTGGTATCGGCCGATTGCAGGGTCTTGCTGACACCTATCAGGGTGGTTTGCACGCTCGGCAGGGTTTTGGCGTTGAATTGGCCCAGACTTTTGCGCAGTTCCACCAGGTTGCCGTCCAGGTTGTCGGCGATGCGCTCGATGGGCAGTTGATTGATTTTGGTGACCATGGCTTCGATTTTTTCCTGCAGCTGTTCGAGGCTGCCGGGAACGGTCGGAATGGAGACCGGGCGTACGGTCGGATCGAACGCGACTTTTTCCGCTTTCGGATAAAAGTCCAGCGAAATGTACAATTGACCAGTCAGCAGATTGCCTGTGCGGGCCTGGGCGCGCAGGCCATTCTCGATGAAAGTCCCCATCAGTCGTACGCTCGCGGCTTCATCGTTGGGGTCATGATTCAACGCCTTGAGCATCTTGGTGTGGGCCTGACCCAGGCGCTGCGGGTAAATCACGATGCCGACGTTGACCGGAAAGCTGCGTTTTTTTGCGTCGAAGTCCAGATTGACCGACACCACTTTACCGATTTCCATACCGAGGAACTCCACCGGCGCATCGACCCTGAGCCCGCGCAACGCCTGATCGAAGCGCAACGCCAGGAACTGCGGCTTGCCGTTGGGTGGGGCGAGAGCGGTTTGCTGATCGTCGAACAGTTCATAGGCATATTCTTCGGGCGCAGGTTTGTCATCGGGGCTGTATTCCGGCGCGCGGAAGGCAATGCCACCGACCAATATGGATGACAGCGATTCAGTCTTGACCGAAAAACCGTTGGCCCCGACGTTCACGTCGACACCGCTGGCATTCCAGAAACGGGTGTTCTCGGTCACGTAGGCGTCATTGGGCGAATGAATGAATAACTCAATGTTCACCCCTTTGCCGTCGGGATCCAGAGCGTAGGCCACCACTTGGCCCACGGGAATCTTGCGGTAGTAGACCGGTGATCCGATGTCGAGCGAGCCGAGGTCCTGGGTGTGCAGGGTGAAACGCTTGCCCGGTTCGCCGTAGGTAATCGGCGGCGGATTTTCCAGGCCCTTGAAGTTCTTGGCGCGGGCATTGGCCTGGCCAATATCGGCGCCGATGTAGTCCCCGGACAGCAGGGTATCGATGCCCGACACGCCGCCGGCGCCGATACGCGGGCGCACCACCCAGTATTGCGAGTCCTCGCGGGTAAAACTTTCCGCCTGCTTGGCCAGTTTAATGGTCGCGTTGACGCTCTTCTGGTCATCGCTCAGTTCCACATCCGTGACCTGGCCGATCACCACGCTGCGGTATTTGACTTCGGTTTTGTTGGCCGTCAGGCCGCTGCCGGTCTTGAAGTTGACGGTGATGGTCGGCCCTTCCTGCATGATGCTGTGAATCACCAGGGAAATCCCCACCAGCACCGCGACGATCGGCACGATCCATACCAGCGACACGCTGAAACGGCGAGTCTTGATGGGCGCCTGGCCAGGGGCTTGCGGCCCTTCAGTGGCTTGTTGCTTCATCCTTGACCTCCTCAAAATGTGGATTTTCGCCCTTGGCATCCCAGATCAGCCGCGGGTCGAAACTCATCGCCGACAGCATGGTGAACACCACCACCAGGCCAAAGAAAAGAATGCCCGGGCGCGGCTCGATGTCGGCCAGGGCTTGAAACTTCACCAGAGAGGCCACCAGGGCGACTACGATCACGTCGAGCATCGACCAGTAGCCGATGACCTCGACGAAGCGGTACATCTTTGACCGCTCCTTGCATGCCCATTGGCTATTGCGTTGCACCGTGACCAGCAACAGCGTCAGGGCGACGAACTTGACGCCCGGCACCGCAATGCTGGCGATGAAAATGATCAGGGCAATGTCCCAGGCACCGTGCTGCCAGAACTCCAGCACGCCGCTCATGATCGTGCTGTCGGCGCCACTGCCGACCATTTTGGTGTTCATCACCGGCAACAGATTGGCCGGGATGTAAAACACCAGGGCGGCAAGCATGTAAGCCCAGGTTCGGGACAACGAGTTGGTCTTGCGCCGATGCAGCGGGGCGCCGCAGCGCTCGCATTCATGGGGCTCATGGGTCATGTCACAGGCCAGCCCGCAGGTGTGGCACAGGCACAGGTTGAGATCGCTGGCGACGGGTGGCGTAGTCATGGGATTTCCCATAGATCACGGATATCGCGGCCGGCGACGCGGATCATCATCAGGCTGAGGATGGCCAGGGCGAACAGGCCGATGCCGGGCAACACATCCAGTAAACCGGCAAGTTTGATCACTGCGACCATCGCCCCCAGCAGGCAGACTTCCAGCATGCTCCAGGGCCTGAGGGTTTCCAGCCAGCGCATGCAGAATTTGAAAGCCGGCGAACGCCGGTTGGCGAGAGCGAAGCTCAGGACCCAGATCAGCAGCGCCAACTGGAAAATCGGTGCGATGATCATGGCGATCGCGGCCACCATCGCGATGAACGTGATCGGCCCCAGACTCAGGGCCAGCACCGAATCCCACAGCGTCGCACTGTTCTTCAGACCTTTTAGGCTGATGCTCATGACCGGGTAGAAATTGGCGAAGATCCACAGCATCAGGGCGGTGAAGGTCAATGCCAGGCGCTGCTCCACCGTCAGACCGTTATAGCGCTGAAGCACGCCGCCGCAGCGTGTGCACAAGGTCTTCTGATGTTTGGCGAGCGTGACTTTTTCATACACGCAGTCGCAGTGCTCGCAGATGATCAGTGGGTCACTCGTCGCCATGGGCCGGACTCGACAGAAGGCAGGAATTGATGAGCACCCCCTCAATATAGAAGTGACTCGCAATTGAGCAAATCGAAAGGCATAACGAAGGACCGCACATGTGGCGCAAAAACCTGTGGGAGCGATCTGATTTTTTCAGCCAAGCACCTCGCGCATGCGATACCACAACATACCCAAGGCCAGGAGTGGCGAGCGCAGGGCGCGACCTCCGGGGAAGGTCATGTGCGGCACGGCGCTGAACACGTCGAAACCCTGGCTGTGTCCGGCATGGATCGCTTCGCCCAGCAACTTTGCACACCAGTGGGTCACGTTCAGGCCATGGCCGGAATAGCCCTGGGCGTAGTACACGTTGGGGTACTGACCCAGGCGGCCGACCTGCGGGAAACGATTGGCGGTGATGCCGATCTTGCCACCCCATTGATAGTCGATGCGCACATTGGCCAGTTGCGGGAAAACCTTGAGCATCTGCGGGCGCATATACGCGGCGATGTCCCGTGGATCGCGCCCGGAATAATGGCAGGCACCGCCGAACAGCAGGCGCCGGTCCACCGAGAGTCGGTAGTAATCCAGGCCGACTTTCTGGTCGCACAGCGCCAGGTTGTGCGGGATCAACTGCGCAGCCAGCTCCGGCGACAAGGGTTCGGTGGCGATGATGTAGCTGCCCGCCGGCAATACCTTGCCGCTGAGTTTCGGTTCGAGTTCTTCCAGGTGCGCATTACAGCCCAGGACCAGGCTGCCGGCGCGTACTGTGCCGGCGGCGCAGCGCACCTGCACCGTGCTGCCATGGATCAATTCCAGCACCGGGCTCTGCTCGAAAATCCGCACGCCCAGGGATTGCGCGAGCTGAGCTTCGCCCAGTACCAGATTCAGCGGATGCAGGTGCCCCGAGCCCATGTCGATCAATCCGCCGGCATACAGGTCCGAGTTCACGACCTGTTGGCTGATGTGCCCGGGTTCGACCAAACGGGTTTCATGGGCATAGCCCGACTCGATCAGCTGCGCGTGTTCGGCCTTCAGCCCGGCGTATTGCGCCGGGGTGTTGGCCAGTTCGCAGAAGCCCCAGCGCAAGTCGCAATCGATGCCGTGCTCACGGATGCGCCGGCCGACCAGTTCCACCGATTCGACGCCCGCGCGTTCCATATAGCGCACGCCTTCGGCGCCGACATAACGGGCAAATCCGCTGACGTCATGGCCGATGCCACGAATCAATTGCCCGCCGTTACGCCCGCTGGCACCCCAGCCGATCCGCCGGGCCTCGAGCAGGATCACCGAGAGCCCGCGCTGGGCCAGTTCGATTGCGGTGTTGACGCCGGTAAACCCGCCACCGATCACGCAGACATCGGCCACCAGGTCTTCGGCCAGGGTTGGGAAGGGCGCCAGGCCATGGGCCGAGGCGGCGTAGTAGGAGTGGGTATGTTCCTGGGTGTACTGGTTCATTGGTTGGACTTCACTTTGCTCCAGGAACGGGTCATCAGACGCATGATCGACTGCGGTGGCGTGGTCGAGATATAGAGCTTGTCGAGGACTTCCTGGGACGGGTAAACCTCTGGGTTGTTGACCAGCTCAGCGTCCATGTACTGCTTGGCGGCGGGATTCGGGTTGGCGTAGCCCACCGAGGTGCTGACCTTGGCGATCACTTGCGGGTCGAGCAGATAATTGATGAACGCGTGGGCCTCTTTCGGGTTGCCGGCGTCGGCGGGAATGGCCAGCAGGTCGAACCACAGGTTGCTGCCTTCCTTGGGAATCGCGTAGGCGATGTTCACGTTGTTGTTGGCTTCCTTGGCCCGATTGGCGGCCTGGAACACATCCCCCGAGTAACCGAACGCGACGCAGATGTCACCGTTGGCCAGGTCCGAGACGTACTTGGAGGAGTGGAAGTAGGTGACGTACGGACGGATGCTCAGCAGCTTGGCTTCGGCCTTTTTGAAGTCCTCGGGGTTTTCGCTGCGTGGGTCCATGCCCATGTAGTTGAGTACCGCGGGGAACACTTCATCCGCCGAGTCCATGATCGACACGCCGCACTGGCTGAGCTTCTTGATGTTTTCCGGTTCGAACAGCACCGCCCAGGAATCGATGTGGTCGATGCCCAGCACCTGTTTGACCTTGTCGACGTTGTAGCCGATGCCGTTGGTGCCCCACAGGTACGGCACCGAGTGTTCGTTGCCTGGATCGTTTTTCTCCAGCAATGCCAATAATTTCGGATCGAGGTTCTTGAAATTCGGTAGCTGTGCGCGGTCCAGTTTCAGGAACGCGCCGGCTTTCACCTGGCGGGCCAGGAAGTGGTTGGACGGCACCACCACGTCATACCCGGTACGCCCGGCGAGCAGTTTGCCTTCCAGGGTTTCGTTGGAATCGAAGACGTCGTAGATCACCTTGATCCCGGTCTTGGCCTGGAAATCGGCGAGGGTGGTTTCGCCGATGTAATCGGTCCAGTTGTAGACGCTGACCTGTGGCTGGGCCTGGGCAACGGCACTGCACAGGGCTGCCAGGGCGAGCGGGACCATGGATTTCAATAGACGCATATCGACACCTCTTGGAATTATTGGTTTTTTCAGGTGATTCGTTGGTTCGCTTTTTTGTGGGAGCGAGCTTGCTCGCGATGAGGCCAGTAAATTCAACATCTCCGTTGGCTGACAGACCGCCATCGCGAGCAAGCTCGCTCCCACAGGGAGGGTGTGTGCTGTTAGACGCTCAGCAACAGAAACTCCCGCTCCCACGAACTGATCACCCGCTTGAAGTTTTCGTGCTCGGCGCGTTTGACCGCGACGTAGCCCCGCACGAACTTGCTGCCCAGGTAGCGGCCGATGGCGTCGCACTCTTCCATCTGGGTCAGGGCGTCTTCGATGGTGATCGGCAGGCGCAGGTTGCGGCGTTCGTAGGCGCGGCCCTGCACGGCAGCGCTTGGCTCAATGCCTTCGACCATGCCGATGTAGCCGCACAGCAGGCTGGCGGCGATGGCCAGGTACGGGTTGGCGTCGGCCCCCGGCAAGCGGTTTTCCACGCGCATCGCCTCCGGGCTGGAGGTCGGCACGCGCAGGCCGACGGTGCGGTTTTCTTCGCCCCATTCAACGTTGACCGGTGCCGAGGTGTCCGGCAGGAAGCGGCGGAACGAGTTCACGTTGGGCGCGAACATCGGCAGCACTTTGGGGATGTATTTCTGCAAACCGCCGATGTGGTGCAGGAACAGTTCGCTCATGTTGCCGTTGTCGTCGGCAAAAATCGGCTTGCCGGTGGCGATGTCCACCACACTCTGGTGAATGTGCATGGCGCTGCCGGGCTCGTCGCCGATTGGCTTGGCCATGAAGGTCGCGGTGACGTTGTGCTTGAGCGCGGCTTCACGCAGGGTGCGCTTGAACACGGTGATCTGGTCGGCCAGGTCCAGCGCGTCGCCGTGCCGGAAGTTGATTTCCATCTGCGCCGGGCCGTCTTCGTGGATCAGCGTATCGAGGTCCAGGCCTTGCAGTTCGCACCAGTCGTAGACGTCTTCGAACAGCGGGTCGAATTCGTTGGCCGCGTCGATGGAGAACGACTGCCGACCACTTTCCGCACGACCCGAACGGCCCAGCGGCGCCTTGAGCGGCAAGTCCGGGTCTTCGCAGCGTTGGGTCAGGTAGAACTCCATTTCCGGCGCCACAATGGGCTTCCAGCCTTTATCGGTGTACAGCTGCAGGACTTTTTTCAGCACGTTGCGCGGCGACAGTTCGATGGGGTTGCCGAACTTGTCGAAGGTGTCGTGAATGACAATGGCAGTCGGTTCGATGGCCCATGGCACCACATACACCGCATCGGCGTCGGGCTTGCAGACCATGTCGATATCGGCAGGGTCGAGCAGGTCGTAGTAGATGTCGTCGTCGACAAAGTCCCCGGTTACCGTTTGCAACAGCACACTTTCCGGCAGGCGCATGCCTCGCTCATGCAGGAACTTGTTGGTGGGTGCGATTTTGCCGCGTGCAATGCCGGTCAGGTCGCTGACGACGCACTCGACTTCGGTAATCTTGTGATCTTTCAGCCATGTGAACAGCTGATCGAAAGGGACATTCATAAAGACCTCGTTATTGGTTTTATTAACGCCAGGAGCCGCCGGTTTCATCTGCCGGGCACTTCCCCTGTAGCGCGTTGACGACTATCTTGGGCGAGCCTTGCGGTTCCATCTATCCACTTTAAGCAGCACAAAGCGCACCAAAAGAGTGCGCGAGAACGCCCCATGACAGCCTCTAAGACAGTGCGCGATTCACTCCAGGTTCAAGCCTTCAATACCGAAGATGTCGCCGAGCAAATCCGCGCCACACCGGGTTGGATCCAGCATTACCAACAAATGTCGCCGGGGCATTTCGCCGGGTTGGTGCGCTATCTGGACTTGCAGGGCGTGGAGATTTACGAAGAGTCGATGAACACCCGGGTCGAGCAGAATTTCAGCGCGCCGCAGGGGTCGCTGGCGTTCTGTTTCGATCGCAGCGACAACGCGCTGTACGTGTTGAATGGCGAAAGCCGCAACATCTGGATCACCCCGGAGAACTACCAGGAAATCGCCGTGGTGTTCGGCCCGGAGTTTGTCCAGCGTCACAAAATGGATGTCGCCCGACTCGAAGGGCTGTTCATGGCGCCGCTCAATTCGCAGCAGAATGCGCTGTTCAGTCGCTGGCTCAGCGGCACGTTGACGCGGTTGTCGCAGACCTTCGATCCACCGAGCCGTGAAGCCCTGACCCAGCAGTTGCTGGATGACTGCCTGTTCATTCTTGACAACGCTTGTGTCTGTCTCGATCAAGGCGCGCTGCAACGCCGGGCCGGCGAGCGGGCGATCATGAAACGGGTAGGGGAATGGGCGGCGGACACGCCGGAAGA
Source organism: Pseudomonas sp. G(2018) (assembly GCF_005502415.1). Taxonomy (NCBI): domain Bacteria; kingdom Pseudomonadati; phylum Pseudomonadota; class Gammaproteobacteria; order Pseudomonadales; family Pseudomonadaceae; genus Pseudomonas; species Pseudomonas sp. G(2018). Next base: position 29,488 of record NZ_SCOO01000038.1, read on the forward strand.
GCACCTGAATTTACTGGAGCTGTCCCAGGTCGCCGGGGTTTCACTGCGCCAATTGCAACATGCGTTCAAGACCTACACCGGCTTGGCGCCAACCCAATGGCTGCGCCTGCGCCGCCTCAACAGCGCGCGCCGTGAACTGCTCACCCGCACGCCAACGCAAACCACCGTTGCCGAAGTGGCGATGCACTGGTCGTTCTGGCATTTGGGACGGTTTTCCAGCAGCTATCGCGCACTGTTCAAGGAGTTGCCGAGTGACACCTTGAAACGCGCAAGCACCGCTCAGCCGATGACTCGCGGGCGGCGCTAGAAGGTTGGCGGGGTAATCACCCAGATCACCACCGCATCCACCTCGCCGGGGTTGCCGTAACGGTGCGGTTCCTGGCTGGAGAAGCTGAAGCTGTCGCCTTCGTTGAGCTGGAAATAACGCTCGCCCACCCACAGTTCGAAACTGCCCGACAACAGGTAACCGGCTTCTTCGCCTTCATGGCTGTAGCTTTGCTGGCTATAGGTGCCGGGCGGGAAGCGTGAGTGGAGCATTTCCAGCTGACGGTTGGGGGGTGGGGTCAGTAACTGATCGACGATGCCATCCTCGTAATGCACGCTCAGGCGACTGTTCTTGCGCACCACCACGCCGTCGTCTTCGGGATTGGTGTTGGCTTCGCTGGCGAAGAACCACTGGATGGTCACGCCCAGGCTGCGGGCGATGTTGAACAGCGCCGGGATCGATGGATAGGCGAGGTTGCGTTCCAGTTGGCTGATATACCCGGCGGTGAGTTCGCTTTGCTGTGCCAGTTCGGCCAGGGTCATGCCCCGGCGTTTGCGCAAGCCACGAATGCGTGTACCGAGAAAGTGCGGTTCGGCGCTGCCGCTTGCGGGCTGTGTGGTGCTGTTGGTGCTCATTGTGAATTCCGAACCGGGGGAGGGGCTTATCCACAATCCCTGTGGGAGCGAGCCTGCTCGCGAAAGCGCACTGTCAGTCAACATTGATAGCGACTGGCATGACGCCTTCGCGAGCAGGCTCGCTCCCACAGGAGGCGGGGGTTAGCCGTTTAGGTCCCGGAGTATAAACAGGCTTAAAGCTCCCACGCGACTTTCAGCCCTTCATAGATCGCTTCTTCGGCGGTGCGCGGGGCCAGGCAATCACCGATGCGCCGAAATTCCACCAGGCCTTGCAGTTCATCGCCGAGGGTGTCCACCGGCTGATGTCCCTGGCACAGCACCAACGTATCGATGTTTTCCAGCAACATCGGCTCGCCGCTGGCGGTGTGTTGCAGGTAGACGGTGTTGTCGTCGCAACCGTACAGCCGCGCATAAGGGGTGATGGCAATCCCCAGCTTATGCAGTTCGCCGGCCAATTGATCACGAACATACAGCGGCAAGCTCTCCCCGCAATGGGTACCGTTGACCGCCAGTTGCACCTGATGACCGGCGCGGGTCAGGCGCTCGGCGATGCCGGGGCCGATCCAGTCGCAGCGCCAGTCGACCACCACCACCGAACGCCCGATCCGTACCTCATCACGCAGCACTTGCCAGGCGTCCACCACCTGCAGTTCGCCGCCACGTTCGAAGGGCGGCCAGTACGGTTCGGCACCGGTAGCAACGATCACCATGTCCGGTTTTTCCTGTTCCACCAACGCGCGGTCGACCCGGGTGTTGCGCACCACGCGCACCCCGGCCAGTTCCATTTCCCGCTGCAGGTTGGTGCTGGCGCCGCCGAACTCGCTGCGCCGTGGCAGCAATTGCGCCAGCAGCACCTGGCCGCCGAGTTGCGAGCTGGCTTCGTACAGCGTCACCTCATGCCCGCGCTGGGCGGCAACGGCGGCGGCCTTCATGCCGGCCGGGCCACCACCGGCGATCATGATGCGTTTGCGGGTTGTCGCCGTCTGCCGTTGGCCAAAAATCAGTTCGCGTCCCGTTTCCGGGTGCTGGATGCAGGAAATCGGCAACCCTTTATGGAAGTGCCCGATGCACGCCTGGTTGCAGGCGATGCAGGCGCGCACGTCTTCGGCGCGGCCGGTGTCGGTTTTGTTGGGCATTTGCGGGTCACAGATCAGCGCCCGGGTCATGCCACAGACGTCGGCCTGGCCACGGGCGATGATCAACTCGGCTTCCTGGGGCTGGTTGATGCGCCCGGTGACGAACAGCGGAATGTTCAAACCGTCCTTGAAGGTCCCGGCTTCTTTCGCCAGGTACGCCGCTTCAATCGCCATCGGCGGCACGATATGCACCGCACCGCCCAGCGAAGCCGAAGTGCCGGCGACGATGTGCACGTAATCCAGTTGCCCTTGCAGCGATTGCACGGCAGCCAGTGACTCGTCTTCGGTCAGGCCTTCAGGGTCGCGCTCGTCGGCGGAAATGCGCAGGCCGATGATGAACGCCTCGTCGGTACTGGCCCGAATCGCAGCGATGACTTCGCGCAGGAAACGCAGGCGCTGTTCCAGTTCACCGTTGTAGCCATCGGTGCGGCGGTTGACCCGTGGATTGATGAATTGCGCCGGCAGATATCCGTGACTGGCCACCACCTCGACGCCATCGATCCCGGCCTGATGCAGGCGTCGGGCTGCGGCGGCATAACCGGCGACGATCTCGTCGATCATTGCCTGATCCAGCGCCCGTGGCATGACCCGGAAACGCTCGTTGGGCACCGTCGATGCGGAGTAGGCCACGGCCAGCAGGCCATCGGCGGACTCCATGATTTCGCGCCCCGGGTGGAACACTTGCGACAGCACCACGGTGCCGTGGGCGTGGCAGGTCTCGGCGATCTTCCGGTAGCCGTCGATGCAGGCATCGTCGGTGGCCATTAACACATGGGAGGTATACCGCGCGCTGTCATGCACGCCGGCCACTTGCAGCACGATCAGCCCGACACCGCCTTCGGCGCGCGCCCGGTGATAGGCGATCAGTTGCTCGTTGACCAGGTTGTCGGTGGGCATCGAGGTGTCGTGACCGCTGGACATGATGCGGTTTTTCAGGCGCTTGCCACGAATCTGCAAGGGTTCGAACAGGTGCGCGAAGGCGGGTGTCGACATGGTGCGGATACTCCAGCGGGCTGACCCGCAGGAGCGAGCTTGCTCGCGATGGACTTGAGGGCGACGCGTTCATCCAGACACCACGCGTTTTCGTTAACGTCCATCGCGAGCAAGCTCGCTCCTACAGAGGTAGCAGGTTTTGGCGTTGTTATTATTGCTCTATAGAAATTTACCGGCAGTAAAAAATCAACTTGTTTTTTTACTATGGCTTGCAGTAGTTTCGTTTCGAGCCCGCTCCTGGGGCGAACCTCACCAACAATAAAAAAGGGCCAAACGGGCGAATGCCCACCGGCACCTGCACGAGGAACCATTGATGAAATCGAACATGCTCAAGCACGGTTTTTATCCCTTGGTGTTGTCCATGGCCTTAAGCCTTGGCAACGCTCAGGCAGGATCGGATATGGTGGTGGTCGGATACGGCGGGGCCGGACAGAAGGCCCTCGACGCGGCGTTCTTTCAGCCTTTCGCCACGCTGGATCAAAGCAAGGTCATGCAGGCCGAATACAACGGTGAGATGGCCAGGATCAAAGTGATGGTCGACACCGGCAACGTCGATTGGGACGTGGTGCAGATCGAAGGCCCGGACCTGATGCGCGGTTGCGAAGAAGGCATGTACGAGCGTCTTGACTGGACGCGACTGGGGCGTGCCGAGCAGTTGATCCCCGAAGCGGCACAGGAATGTGGATCGGCTGCAATGGTCTGGAGCGTGGCGATTGCCTACGACACCGACAAACTGGCGCAAGCCCCGACCTCGTGGGCCGATTTCTGGGACGTGAAGAAAACCCCTGGCAAACGCGGGCTGCGTAAGCGTGCGGTGTACAACCTGGAATTCGCCTTGCTGGCCGAAGGGGTGAAAACCGAAGACGTCTACAAGGTACTCGCCACCCCGCAAGGCGTGGACCGCGCGTTCGCTAAACTGACCGAACTCAAGCCCTGGATCCAGTGGTGGGAGGCGGGCGCGCAACCCCCTCAATGGCTGATGTCGGGTGACGTGGTGATGACCTCGACCTACAGCGGACGCATTGCCGACGCCGCGCAAAAGGGCAGCCACCTTGGCCTGGTCTGGCCCGGCAGTCTGTACGGCATGGATTACTGGGCGATCATCAAGGGCTCCAAACATGTTGATCAGGCCAAGCGCTTCATCGCTTTTACCAATCAACCGGATGCCCAGGTCAACTATGTGAACCTGATTCCTTACGGGCCGACCAACACCCTGGCTGCCGCGCAACTGGACGACAAACTGGCCAAGTGGGTGCCGACCGCACCGCAGAACCTCAAGGGGGCGCTATCGATGAACGTCGGCTTCTGGGTTGATCATGGCGAGGAACTGGAGGAACGCTTCAACGCGTGGGCCAGCAAGTAAACGACGACGGCTGGACGTCGGTGCACGTCCAGCCGTAATGTCTGCCAGCCGATCTGCCTGGAGAACTACAACAATGAATGACCTGACTGCCGTGCCTGTGCGCAGCACCACTGAACAGCGTCTGCGCGAAGAACTGGCCGCCTGTTATCGCCTGATTGCGCATTTTCGCATGACCGACCTGATCTTCACCCACATCTCGGTGCGCCTGCCGGGGCCGGAGCATCACTTCCTGATCAACCCGTATGGGTTGATGTTCGATGAGATTACAGCTTCCAATCTGGTGAAGATCGATCTGGATGGCCGGGCGGTCGAGCCGTCGCCTTACCCGGTCAATCCTGCCGGTTTCGTGATTCATAGCGCGATTCACGGCGCCCGTGAAGACGCGCAATGCGTGCTGCACACCCACACCAAATCCGGCTGCGCAGTCGCCGCGTTGAAGTGCGGGTTGTTGCCGGTGAATCAGATTTCCATGGAGTTCTACGGCAAGGTGGCTTACCACGACTATGAAGGCGTGGCGCTGGACATGAGCGAACAACAGCGGCTGGTGGCGGACATGGGCGACAAGTCGGTGTTGATGCTGCGTAACCATGGTTTGCTGACCGTGGGCGAGACCGTCAGCCAGGCGTTCTTGCGCATGTATTACCTGGAAAAGGCCTGTGAAATTCAGCTGGCCGCGCAAGCTGCCGGGGAGCTGGTGCTGCCACCGGCTGAGGTGTGCGAACACACGGAGCGACAGTTCAATGATCCGGGGCGGCTGCTGGATGAGGGGGAGTTGAGTGATCCGGACGCCATGCAATTGGCCTGGGCGGCGTTGTTGAGATTGCTGGATCGGGCGCCGCCGGGGTATCGGGATTGATCTGGAGATTGCGTCGACCTCAAACACTGTGGGAGCGGGCTTGCCCGCGATAGCGGTGGGGCAGGCGATGAATATGTTGAAGCAGCTGACCCCATCACGGGCAAGCCCGCTCCCACAGGATCTGTGGGTGTACTCAACATTCGCTCTTGCTGTACAGTCGTTCAGCTCGCCGGAAAAACGCGAGCCCTCACGATTGAATCCAGGAGCATGTCGCCATGAATCAGGAAGCCCGTTTTTCCCGCATGGAACCGGAGTTGCGCAAGGCCAATCTGATCGAGGCGACGCTGGTGTGTCTCAAGCGCCACGGTTTTCAGGGCGCTTCGATCCGCAAGATTTCCGCCGAGGCAGGTGTGTCGGTCGGCCTGATCAGCCATCACTATTCCGGCAAGGACGAACTGGTGGCCGAGGCCTACATGGCGATCACCGGGCGCGTCATGACCCTGCTGCGCGATGCCATGGAACAGGCGGCACCCAATGCCCGTGAGCGTTTGTCGGCGTTTTTCCGTGGTTCGTTTTCCGCCGAATTGCTCGACCCACAGTTGATCGATGCCTGGCTGGCGTTCTGGGGCGCGGTAAAAACCGCCGAAGCGATCAACCAGGCCCACGATCATTCCTACGGCGAGTACCGCGCCATCTTGCGCAAGGTGCTGATGGAGTTGGCGCAGGAAGAGGGCTGGGAACAGTTCGACGCCGATCTGGCGGCAATCAGTCTCAGCGCCTTGCTCGATGGCCTGTGGCTGGAGTTGGGTCTGAACCCCGGCACCTTTACCCCGGAGCAGGGCATCCAGATTTGCGAGGCCTGGGTCGACGGTTTGCAGGCAGGTGGGCGCCAGCGATTTTTAATCAAGTAGAGCCATGTGCAGACGAGCTGCTGTTGATCACCCGTTCAGCAGTGTCTACTCTCTGGCGTTGATGCAGCAAAACACTCTAATAAGAAATACGCCTTCGGGCCATGTGCAGGACACCACGTAATGACGCCTCGGGTTCTGATCGTCGATGACGATCCGCTGATTCGCGAACTGTTGCAGGCCTATCTTTCCCAGGAAGGCTACGACGTCCATTGCGCCGCCACGGCGGAGCTGGCCGAAACTTTTCTGGCCAGCCAGAGCGTGGATCTGGTCATGCTCGACATCCGCTTGCCCGGCAAGGACGGCCTGACCCTGACCCGCGAGCTGCGGGTGCGTTCGGAAGTCGGGATCATCCTGATCACCGGGCGCAACGATGAAATCGACCGCATCGTCGGCCTCGAATGTGGCGCCGATGACTACGTGATCAAACCCCTCAATCCACGGGAACTGGTGTCCCGTGCGAAAAACCTGATTCGCCGGGTTCGGCATGCGCAGATTCCGCAACCGGTGGCGACCGTATCCAAACCGGTCAAACAGTTCGCCGATTGGGCGCTGGACACCGACCGCCGTCGCCTGATCGACCCGTCCGGCTGTGAAACCCTGCTGACCCACGGCGAATACCAGTTGCTCAGCGTGTTCCTGCGCAACAGCGGCCACACCCTGAGCCGCGATCAGTTGATGGATCAGATCCGCAATCGCGAATGGGTGCCCAACGATCGCTCCATCGACGTGCTGGTGGGCCGTTTGCGTCGCAAGTTGCACGACGATCCCGCCGAACCGCAGTTGATCATCACCATCCACGGCGCCGGCTACCTGTTCACTGCCAGCCTGGCGGCGTGATGCTTGTAGGGCGACTGCTTTGGTTGCTGGTGCTGATGGTGGGCACCACGCAGGCCGCGCAGAAGGTACGTTACTGCGATTATCCGGTGTACCCGCCGATTTCCTGGAGCGACGGCAAACAGGTGCGTGGCCTGGCGCCGAGCGTGGTGAAAAAGCTGTTCGGCGAACTGGGCTACGAGGTCGAGATCGTGGTGCTGGGCAACTGGAAACGATGCCTGCTCGACGCCGCCGAAGGCCGGGTCGACGTGGTGCTGGCCTACAGCTCCGCACAACGGGAACAAAGTATGCTGTTTTCCACGGTGCCGGTGCTGCGCGAAGAAGTGGCGTTGTTCATCAATCGCCGGCACCCGGTGAAGTTCGAACGGCTGCAGGACCTGGCCAACTACCGTGGCGGCTTGCTGTTCGGTGAAAGCTACGGCGTGGAGTTCGATCGAATGGTCGCGCAAAGCAACAACATCGAATGGGTTGCGGGCAGCCACCAGAACTTCGGCAAGCTGATTCGCGGGCGCATCGACTTCATCACTCAGGAACGCCGCACCGGCCAGTTGTACGTGGAGAACCTCCCTGGTGGGCAAGACATCATCGCTTTGCCCAATGCCCTGAGCGTGGATTACTTGCGGGTTGCGGTTTCGCGCCGTTCGCCGCTGGCCAATCGCATGCCGGACATCAACGCCCAGCTGCAACGCATGGTGGAGGCCGGCGATATCGAACGCCTGCTCAATGAGAGCGAAGTGACCTACCGTGACATGATCAGCCTGCCGGCGGGTGCACCATGATACGCGCTCGTCCCGGTGGACTTCTGCGGCGCCTGTTGCTGTTCATACTGCTGTTCAGCCTCTGCTTCACCGTGCTGGCCAGCAGCGTGCAGCTGTACATCGAATACCGCCGGGAAATGCGGGAGATCGACTCGCGCATGGAGCTGATCCGCGCCGGCTATCTGGCAAGCCTGGAGCGCAGCTTATGGGATCTGAACCAGGAGCAGTTGAACGTGCAGTTGCGCGGTCTGGTGGATTTTTCCGACGTCGCGCGGGTGCACCTGACCAGTCCGGACTATGACTTGCTGCATGGAAGCCCGGACCCGATCGGGCCGTTGCGCATCGAGCGGTTTGCCCTGGACTTTCAGCCGCCGTCCGGCCCGTTGCGCCAGCTCGGCGAGCTGGAAGTCAGCACCGACCTGGGGGCGGTGTATCAGCGCCTGTATGCCACCGGGCTGACCAGCCTGTTGTGGATGGGCGCGTTTCTTTGCGGTTTGGCGGTGGCGCTGTCCGGGTTGTTCTATCGCCTGGTCACCCGGCACCTGCAAGTCATGGCCGGTTTTGCCCGGCGTATTGCGGCGGGCGAATGGCAGGAGCCGCTGCGCCTGGACAAGCGACGCCGCGCGCAAGAGGACGAAATCGACAGCGTGGCACATGCGCTGGATGACATGCGTCGGGCGATCCTCAGTGACATCGAGCGTCGGGAAACCGATCGCCTGGCCTTGCAGGACAATCGCGATGAATTGCAGCGCAGGGTCGAGCGGCGCACTGCCAGCCTGATGCGCGCCAAGGACGAAGCCGAAGCTGCCAACCAGGCCAAATCGAGGTTTCTGGCGACCATGAGCCACGAACTGCGCACGCCGCTCAATGGCATTCTCGGCATGGCCGAATTGCTGCGCGGCGCCCATCTGGAGCCGCAGGACAGCAAGCGTCTGGATGCCTTGCACAAGGCCGGAGAGGGGTTGCTGGCGATCCTCAATGAGGTGTTGTTTTTCGCCAAATTGGAGGAGGGCGCGAGCCTGCCCGAGCCGGTGGACTTCTCGATTCGCCAGTTGCTCGACCAAGTGCTGACCCTGCTGGAGCCGAAAGCGTTGGACAACGACACGATCCTGCATTGCCGGGTCGATCAGCGGGTGGCCGATCATCACCACGGCGCCGAGCAGTTCCTGCGACAGGTGCTGAGCAACTTGCTGGCCAATGCGATCAAGTTCACCGAAGGCGGCGAGGTCAGTGTCGAGGTAGCGTTGATCGCGCAGCCTGACGAGCAGAGCGGCCAGCGCCTGCGGGTCAGTGTCACCGACAACGGCATTGGCATTGCCCCGGCGATGCAGGCGAAGATTTTCGAGCGTTTCACCCAGGCCAGCGAGGAAGTCGCGCAGCGCTTTGGCGGCACCGGATTGGGGTTGGCTATCTGCAAACATCTGGTGGAACACATGGGCGGCTGCATCGGCGTCAGCAGTGAAGTCGGGCGCGGCAGCTGTTTCTGGTTCGAACTGACCTTGCAACCGGCCAGCGAAGTCATCGGCTTGGCGCCGCTACTGGGGGCGGGTCCGGCGCTGGACATTCTGGTGGTCGAAGATGTGGCGCTCAATCGCGAGGTGGCCGAAGGTCTGTTGCTACGAGACGGCCATCGGGTGTGGCTGGCTGTCGATGCCGAGCAGGCACTGGTGCAGTGCGCCGGGCGGACGTTCGATCTGATTCTGCTGGATGTGCACCTGCCGGGGATGAGCGGCGTCGAACTGTGTGCCCGGCTCCGCAGCATTGACGGACCGAATCGCCAGACCCGTATTTTCGCCCTGACCGCCAGCGTGCAACCGGCGTTGGTGCGCGGTTACCTCGATGCCGGCATGGATGGCATTCTGTCCAAACCGCTGAAACTGGAGAATTTGCGCCAGGTGCTGGCGGGGCAGGCAACGGTTGCCGAATCCGCGTCTGATGACGAGACGATGGATTGGCCACTGCTGCAAACCCATCGCACCTTGCTCGGCGAGCAAAAGGTCCAGGGCCTGCTGCTGGTGCTGCGCAATTCGATCCTTCAGCACCGTGGCGCGCTGGACGAAGCCATTGAAGCCGACGATTGCACGGAAGTTGCGCAACTGTCGCACCGCCTGGCCGGCAGCAGCGATTCGCTGGGGTTTCGTGGTCTGGCCTCGGTCTTGCGAAGGCTGGAAACAGCGGCGCTGGGCAATGATGAAGCGCAACTGCGCAGGTTGTTACCTTCGGTTCAAGCGCATATCCAACGGTCGCTGCAAACCCTGGAACACCTGTTGCAGAGCTGATGTACAAGGTTGTTACTACTTTTTACATCTTTGATCTTTACGTACAACAGGGCCTTACATGGCTTTCCAATAATCGACGCAACCGCCGCAGCGCGGTCTTCGAAGCTTATTGGAGATAATAATAATGAATTGCCGTAAAGCTGATCCTTCCCCGAGCCATGACTGCCTGTCATGCGCCGCGCCCCTCACTGACTGCTGAGGTGCCGGACATGAGCGAAAACATCGAACGCAAAGGCATCCATCTGACCCGCGCCCTGAAAAGCCGGCACATTTTCATGCTGTCCCTGGGGGGCGTGATCGGCACCGGACTGTTCATGGGCTCCGGCGTGATCATCAACCAGGGCGGCCCGGTGGGGGCGATACTGGCCTACCTCGTTGCCGGTTTCCTGATGTACCTGGTGATGGTCTGCCTGGGCGAACTGTCGGTGCAGATGCCGGTATCCGGTTCGTTCCAGACCCATGCGACTAAATTCATCGGCCCGGCCACCGGCTTCATGATTGGCTGGGTGTACTGGATGAGCTGGGCGACCACGGTTGGCCTGGAGTTCACCGCCGCCGGGATGCTGATGACCCGCTGGTTCCCGGAGGTGCCGATCTGGTACTGGTCGGCGCTGTTCGTGGTGGTGCTGTTCGGCCTTAATGCCCTGGCGACCCGCGCCTTTGGTGAGGCGGAATACTGGTTTTCGGGGATCAAAGTCGCGGCGATTCTCGGTTTCATCATCGTCGGAGTGCTGGTGATCTTTGGCGCAATTCCGCTGACCAGTGGAGCACCGGCGCCGATGATGAGCAATCTGATCGGCGACTCACTGTTCCCCAACGGACTGTCCGCGGTGTTTGCGGTGATGATGACCGTGGTCTACGCCTTCCAGGGCTGCGAGATCATGGGCGTGGCCGCCGGCGAAACCGACCAGCCGGAAAAAAGCATTCCCCGCGCGGTGCGCAACGTGGTGTTCCGCGTGCTGATTTTCTATGTGCTGGCGATTGTCGTGCTGTCGGCCATCGTGCCGTGGCAGCAGGCGGGGCTGATGGAAAGCCCATTCGTGCAGGTGTTCGACATGGTTGGCATTCCGTACGCCGCCGACCTGATGAACTTCGTGATCCTCACGGCGATTCTGTCGGTGGGCAACTCCGGCCTGTACGCCTCGACCCGCATTTTGTGGGCGATGTCGAAAACCGGCATGGCGCCCAAAAGCCTGTCACCGCTGAGCAAACGTGGGGTGCCGTTGCGCGCCTTGAGCATCACCTTGTGCTTTGCCCTGGTGTCGCTGATGACCAGTTTCGTCGCCGCCGACACGCTGTTCATGGTGCTGATGGCAGTAAGCGGCATGTCTGGCACGGTGACCTGGATTGTCATTGCCCTGGCGCAATACAAATTCCGCAAGGTCTACCTGCGCGATGGCGGCAAACTCAGCGACCTGAAGTACCGCGCCCCGTGGTTCCCGGTGTTGCCGCTGATGTGCATCGCGTTGTGCTGCTCGTTGTTCGTGTTCCTGGCACTGGATGAAACCCAGCGTCCTTCGTTGTATTGGGGCTTTGGATTCATTGCGCTGTGCTATGGCGCGTACTTCCTGATTCATCGCAAGCGTGAACAGGTGTTGGCGCCGAGCCTGCCGAACGCGTAGTTCCCTGATTCAACTCATCCCCTGTGGGAGCGGGCTTGCTCGCGAAGAGGACCTGTCAGTCAACCCTGTTGGCAACTGACACTCCGCTTTCGCGAGCAAGCCCGCTCCCACAGTTGTTTTGCGGTGCCCTGTCGGCAGTTGTTCGAAGTTGTAACAGAGTCATCAGCCTAAAAATCCATATCGATAAAAACACCTTATAAAACAATCTGATAGATAGTTTTTTAGTCTGTTACAGACTACTTCGCCACCAATTGCCGCCTTACTGAACACTCGTTTAGTATGGCCTCAAGTCGCATCACCTCAGACCAAACACAATAATTCGAGGACTCGCATGACTACCCACGATTCGCTGCTCAGTCAGGTCGAAGCAGGCGTTGCCTGGATCACCCTCAATCGCACCGCCCAGCGCAACGCGCTGGACATCCCGACCCTGAAAAACCTGCATGCCTTGCTCGACACGTACAACGCCGATCCGGCGGTTCGCGTGGTGGTGCTGACCGGCAGTGGGCGCAGTTTCTGTGCCGGGGCCGATCTTGACGAATGGGCCGAAGCCGAAGCCCGGGGGGCGCTGGAAACCTATGGCTGGACCGAAACCGCCCATGCCTTGATGACCCGTCTGTACAGCCTTGAGAAACCGACCATCGCGGCCATCAATGGCACCGCCGTCGGCGCGGGCATGGACCTGACCCTGTGCTGCGACCTGCGCATCGCCGGGCAATCGGCGCGCTTCAAGGCCGGCTACACCAGCATGGCTTACTCGCCGGACGCCGGTGCCAGCTGGCATTTGCCTCGGCTGATCGGTGCCGAGCAGGCCAAGCGCCTGCTGTTCCTTGACGAATTGTGGGGGGCTGACCGCGCGCTCGACGCCGGCCTGGTCAGCGATGTCTGCGCCGATGATCAGTTGCTGACCGTCGCCAGTGAACTCGCGGCACGCCTGGCCGCCGGACCCACCTTTGCCTTTGCCCAGACCAAGAAACTCATGCGCGAAGGCGCCGACCGCAGCTTGCCCGAGCAACTGCAGGCGGAACTGGCCGCCGGCCTGCTGTGCGGGCGCAGTGAAGACGGCAACGAAGCCCTGCGCGCGGCCATGGAAAAACGTCCGCCGCGCTTCATCGGTCGCTAAGTTCCGTCACATAGTCCCGGCACACCTCTATCAGCACACGATCAACAGGTAGCACCATGAATTTCCAACTGACCCAAGAACAAGAAATGTTGGTGGACGCGGTCCGCAGTTTCGTTACCAAGGAACTGCTGCCCTATGAAGACGAAGTCGACCGTGCCGACGAAGTCTCCCCGGAGCTGGCGGCGCAGATTCGCGGCAAGGCGATTGCCGCCGGTTTCTATGCCTTCAACATGCCCGAAGAGGTGGGCGGTGGCGGTCTGGATTACCTGTCCCAGGCGCTGATCGAGCGCGAGCTGTCCAAGGTCTCCTGGGCGCTGCACGTCTTCGTGGCGCGGCCATCGAAGATCCTCATGGCCTGCAAGGGCGAGCAGATCAACGACTACCTGTTGCCGTGCATCCAGGGAGAGAAAATCGACTGCTTCGCTCTCACCGAACCGGGCGCCGGCTCCGATGCCAATGCGATCAAGACCCGCGCCGTGCGTGACGGTGACGACTTCATTCTCAACGGCAGCAAGCACTTCATCAGCCACGCCGGCCACGCCGATTTCGCCATCGTCTTCGCCGTCACCGACACTTACGAGCAAAACGGCAAGAAGCGCAACGCCGTGACCTCGTTCCTGGTCGACCGCAACACCCCCGGCATGACCATTCGCCGTGGCCCCAAGTGCGTGAGCAACCGTGGCTATCACACCTTCGAAATGTTCTTCGACGATTGCCGTGTGCCGGCCACCAAGGTGCTGGGTGAAGTCGGCAAGGGTTGGGACGTTGCCAATGCCTGGCTGACCGCCGGGCGGGTGATGGTCGCGGCCAACTGCGTCGGTCAGGCCCAACGGGCGCTGGACGTGTCGCTGCAATGGGCGGCGGATCGCAAGCAATTCGGCCAGCCGATCGGCACCTACCAAGGTGTGTCGTTCAAATTGGCGGACATGGCCACGCAAATCCGCGCAGCGGAACTGCTGACCTTGCACACCGCGTGGAAGATGGACCAGGGCACCATGACCGATGGCGAGGCCGGCATGGCCAAGCTGTTCGCCAGCGAAGTGCTGGGGCGTGCGGCCGATGAGGCGGTGCAGATTTTTGGCGGCATGGGCCTGATGGATGAAGGTCCGGTGGAGCGCATCTGGCGTAACGCGCGGATCGAGCGAATCTGGGAAGGCACTTCGGAAATCCAGCGCCACATCATTTCCCGCGAGCTGCTGCGGCCGCTGTTGCGCTGATCGGTCCGGAGAATTCCCATGTCGCAAACCATTCGTGACAACCTCAAACGCATGCTCGCGCCGCAACACGTGGCCTTCGTCGGTGGCCGCAGCATGGCCCGCGCCCTCAAGCGCTGTGCTGACGGCGGCTACCCGGGGCAGATGTGGTTGGTCAACCCGCAGCACGACAGCCTTGAAGGCGTGCCTTGCGTGCGCAGCATTGCCGACTTGCCGTGCGGGCCGGACGCGGTGTTCATCGCCACCAACCGCGACCTGACCCTGACCTGCGTCGCCGAACTGGCCGCCATCGGCACCGGCGGCGCGATCTGTTACGCCTCGGGTTTTGCCGAGACCGGCGCCGAAGGCCAGGCCCTGCAACAACAACTGCTTGAAGCCGCTGGCGACATGGCGTTGCTCGGCCCCAACTGCTACGGCCTGCTCGACTACCTGCACAGCTCCGCGTTGTGGCCGGTGGCCCATGGCGGCAAAGCGGTGGAGAAGGGCGTGGCGGTGCTGACCCAGAGCGGCAACTTCGCCTACAACCTGTCCATGAGCGATCGTTCGCTGCCGGTGGCCTACATGGCGTCGGTGGGCAATCAGGCGCAACTGGGCGTGGCGGAATTGATGGACGTATTGCTCGATGAGCCACGGGTTACTGCTATCGGCCTGCACTTGGAAGGCCTGAAAAACGTACCGGGGTTCGCCCGCGCCGCGCACAAGGCGCTGGAAAAGGGTATTCCGATCATCGCCTTGAAAACCGGCGTGTCGCAGATCGGCGCCGAACTCGCCTTGAGTCACACCAGTTCGCTGTCCGGTTCCGATGCGCTATACGACGCGTTGTTTGCGCGGCTCGGGGTGATTCGTGTCAGTGGTCCGGTGAGTTTCGTCGAAACGCTGAAAGCAGCGGCGTGCGGCAACCTGCCGGCGGGCGACAGCCTGATCGCGCTGGCCTGTTCCGGTGGTGATGCCGGTCTGATTGCCGACTACGCCGAACGCAATGACCTGAGTCTGCCGAAGCTCGATGAAGGGCAAGTCGGCGAATTGGCGCAGGTGTTGCCGAGCTACGCCAACCTGGTCAACCCGCTGGATTTCACCACGGCGATCTGGGGCGACGGCGAGGCACTGAACTCCATGCTCGACAGCGCCCTGCGCACTGAAGCGAACGCGGCGATGCTGGTGCTCGACTACCCGGCGGAGTTCACCGGCGAGCGCAAGGAATGCGACCTGCTGCTGGATCTGTACTGCAAGGCACTGGTACGTCATGGCAAGACCGGTTTCGTCACCTCGGCCTTTCCTGAGCTGTTGCCGCCTCACGCCCGTGAGCGTTTGCATGCCCAGGGCGTGGCGGCGTTGCAGGGTGTTGAAGACGGCTTGGCCGCGTGGGGGCGCATCGCCGGTTACCAGCGCAAGCGTCAGGCATTGCTGGCGCTCGGCGAATCGGCACTGGTGCCGCTGTGCCCGCAAGCGCTGGAAGGCGAAGGGCAATTGCTCAACGAATGGGATTCGAAGCAGGCCTTGCGTGCCTTTGGCCTGCCAACGCCCAACGGTGTGTTGAGTACGCCGGACAACGCGCTGAAGGACGCCGAAGCACTGGGTTATCCGCTGGTACTCAAGGCTGTCAGCGCTCACCTGCCGCACAAGACCGAAGCCGGTGCCGTGGCGCTGAACCTCAAGGGAAACGCGGCCCTGAGCGCCGCGCTGGACACGATGCGCGCCAGCATCAAGGCGTACGCACCGGACGTGGCCTTCGATCAGCTGCTGCTGGAGCCGATGGCCAAGCCACCACTGGCCGAGCTGATCGTCGGCATCAAGCGCGAAAACGATTTCGGCCTGGCCCTGGTGATTGGTGCCGGCGGGATTCTGGTGGAGTTGCTCAAGGACAGTCGCAGCCTGTTGCTGCCGACCACCGATGGGGCGATTCGCCAGGCCTTGCTTAGCCTGCGCAGCGCTCCGTTGCTGCAAGGCTTTCGCGGACGCCAGGCAGCAGATCTGGAGGCGCTGGTATCAGCGATCCGCGCCGTGGCCGATTACGCCTGCGAGAACGCCGCGCAGTTGCTGGAACTCGATGTGAACCCATTGTTGGTCGGTGCCGATGGCACGACCGCGGTCGATGCGTTGATTCGCCTCGGCCATGCGTGAGGACCTGAACATGCAAAGCAAAACCTTGACCGGTGGCCAGGCGCTGGTGCGTCTGCTGGCCAACTACGGCGTCGACACCGTGTTTGGCATTCCCGGCGTGCACACGCTGGAGTTGTATCGCGGCTTGCCCGGCAGCGGCATTCGCCACGTGCTGACTCGGCATGAGCAGGGCGCCAGTTTCATGGCCGACGGCTATGCGCGGGTCAGCGGCAAACCCGGCGTGTGCTTCGTTATCACCGGCCCCGGCGTGACCAACGCCGCCACCGGCATCGGTCAGGCCTACGCCGATTCGATTCCGATGCTGGTGATTTCCAGCGTCAACCATACCGCCAGCCTCGGAAAGGGTTGGGGCATCCTCCACGAGTGCCAGGACCAGCGTGCGATGACCGCGCCAATCACCGCGTTCTCGGCGCTGGCCTTGACCGCCGAAGATCTGCCGGAACTGATCGCCCGTGCTTACGCGGTGTTCGACAGCGAACGTCCGCGCCCGGTGCACATTTCGGTGCCGCTGGACGTGCTGTCGGCACCGGTCGCCCGCGACTGGAGTAACGAAGTCGTGCGCCGCCCCGGTCGCGGTACGCCGGCCGCCACGGTTCTGGACGAGGCCGCAGCCAAGCTGCAGGGTGCTAAACGGCCGATGATCATCGCCGGTGGCGGCGCCTTGAATGCTGCACCGCAATTGCAGGAACTGAGTACTCGATTGGCCGCGCCGCTGTTCACCAGTGTTGCCGGCAAAGGCCTGCTGCCACCGGACGCACCACTGAATGCCGGTTCGTCGCTGTGTGTGGAACCGGGCTGGAACCTGATCGCCGAGGCCGATGTGGTGCTGGCGGTCGGCACGGAAATGGCCGACACCGACTTCTGGCGCGAACGCCTGCCGCTCAATGCCGAACTGCTGCGGGTGGACATCGATCCGCGCAAGTTCAACGACTTTTACCCGTGTGCCGTGGCGTTACATGGCGATGCGCAACAGACGCTGGCGGCTTTGCTGGAACGCCTGTCGCCTGACGTCCGTGATGCCGACGCAGCCATTGCCAAAGTGGCGGCACTGCGTGAGGCGATTCAGGCGGGCCATGGTCCGTTGCAGTCGATCCATCAGGCGATTCTGCAGCGCATTGCCGCTGAACTGCCAGCCGACGCCTTCATCAGCACCGACATGACCCAACTGGCCTACACCGGCAACTACGCCTTTGCCAGCCAGGCAACCCGCAGCTGGTTGCACCCGACCGGCTACGGCACGTTGGGCTACGGCTTGCCCGCTGGTATCGGCGCCAAGTTCGGCGCGCCGCAACGTCCGGGCCTGGTACTGGTGGGTGACGGCGGCTTCCTCTACACCGCGCAGGAACTGGCGACGGCGGTCGAGGAACTGGACAGCCCGCTGGTGGTGTTGCTGTGGAATAACGACGCGCTGGGGCAGATCCGCGACGACATGCTCGGCCTGGACATCGAGCCCATCGGCGTGCTGCCGCGCAATCCCGACTTCGCCGCCCTTGGTCGCGCCTTCGGTTGCACCGTGAGCCAGCCGCAAAGCCTGGCCGAGTTGCAAATCGACCTGCGCCACGGCTTCAAGCGCAACGGTGTGACCCTGATCGAACTCAAGCATGCCTGTGCACACTGATTTTCACCTTTGTAATGGGGGACGGCTTTATGCGCTTTTCCGATCTGACTCAACGTATCGCCGGAGACGGCGCTGCCGCCTGGGATATTCATTACCGCGCACTGGCCATGCTGGAGCAGGGCAAGGACATTCTGCTGTTGTCGGTGGGTGACCCGGATTTCGACACGCCGCAACCCATCGTGCAGGGCGCCATCGACAGCCTGTTGTCCGGCAACACCCACTACGCCGAGGTGCGCGGCAAGCGCGCCTTGCGTGAAGCCATCGCCAAACGCCACCGGCAACGCAGCGGTCAGTGGGTAACAGCGAACGAAGTCACTGTGTTGGCCGGTGCGCAATGCGCGCTGTTCAGCGTCGCCCAGTGCGTGCTCAATCCCGGCGATGAGGTGATCGTAGCCGAACCGATGTACGTCACCTACGAAGCGGTGTTCGGTGCCTGCGGCGCGGTCGTTGTGCCGGTGCCCGTGCGTTCGGAAAACGGTTTCCGCGTTCTGCCCGAAGACGTTGCCGCGCGTATCACCCCGCGTACCCGCGCCCTGGCGCTGAACAGCCCGCACAACCCGTCGGGTGCGAGCCTGCCGCGCAGCACCTGGCAAGCCCTGGCCGAACTGTGCATCGCCCATGACCTGTGGCTGATTTCCGATGAGGTCTACAGCGAGCTGCTGTTCGACGGCGAACACGTCAGCCCGGCGAGTCTGCCGGGCATGGCTGAGCGCACCGCGACCCTCAACAGCCTGTCGAAATCCCACGCCATGACCGGCTGGCGCGTGGGCTGGGTGGTGGCGCCGCCATCGTTGGCCGCGCACTTGGAAAACCTCGCACTGTGCATGCTCTACGGTTCGCCGGATTTCATTCAGGACGCCGCCGTGGTGGCACTGGAAAGCCAGCTGCCGGAACTGGACGCCATGCGCGAAGCCTATCGCCAGCGTCGTGATCTGGTCTGCGAAAGCCTGGCCGATTGTCCCGGCGTACGCGCCTTGAAACCCGATGGCGGCATGTTCGTGATGGTCGACATCCGCGCAACCGGGCTCAGCGCCCAGGCGTTCGCTGATCGCTTGTTGGATCGCCATGGTGTGTCGGTGCTGGCCGGCGAAGCTTTTGGTCCCAGCGCGGCGGGTCATATTCGCCTCGGGCTGGTGGTGGGGACCGCGCCCTTGCGCGATGCCTGCCAGCGCATTGCCCGCTGTGCTCAAGAACTGATGGAGTCGCAGGTACATGCTTAACCACAAGGCACTGTTTATTGATGGGCGCTGGCAAACGCCTTCGGGCCAGGGCGTCGCCAAGGTGATCAACCCGGCCACCGAAGAAGTGGCCGGTAGTGTGCCCTTGGGCGATGAGCGCGATGTCGACAACGCCGTGGCGGCGGCGCGCCAGGCCTTTGCCTCATGGTCGCGCACGCCGTCCAGCGTCCGCGCCGGGTACATCCGCGCACTGGCCGAACAACTGAAAACCCGTGCCGATGAGATGGCGGCGGTGATCACCACCGAGCTGGGCATGCCGGTGCAATGGTGTCGTTCGGTGCAGGTCGACGGACCGATCATCGGCCTGGAGCAGTACATCGAACTCGCCGGTTTGATGGACGAAGTGCGTGAAGTCGGCAACTCGCTGGTGATCCGCGAGGCAGTGGGCGTCTGTGCCTTCATCAACCCGTGGAATTACCCGCTGCACCAGTTGATCGGCAAACTCGCGCCGGCCCTCGCTGCCGGTTGCACCGTGGTGGTCAAGCCGAGCCAGGAAACCCCTTTGCACGCGTTTTTGCTGACGCAGATGATCGAAGACATCGGCCTGCCGGCCGGGGTGTTCAACCTGGTCAGCGGACCGGGTTCGAAAGTCGGCGAAGCGCTGGCCAAACACCCGGACGTGGACATGGTTTCGTTCACCGGTTCCACCGGCGCCGGGGTGCGGGTTGCGCAAGCGGCGGCGCCTTCGGTGAAACGGGTGTGCCTGGAGCTGGGCGGCAAGTCGCCGTTGCTGATCGCCGAAGATGCCGATCTGGCCGCCGCGGTGCGTTATGGCGTGCAGGACGTGATGATCAACTCCGGCCAGACCTGCACCGCATTGACTCGCATGCTGCTGCCGGCCAGCCGCTATGCCGAGGCACTGGAAATTGCGCGGGAGGAAACCCTGAGCCTGAAGATGGGCGATCCGCTCGATCCACAGAGTTTTCTGGGGCCGATGTGTTCCGCCGGGCAACGTCGCACGGTGCTTGATTACATCAAGGCCGGCCAACAGGAAGGCGCACGCCTGCTGTGCGGTGGCGACTCGGCACCGGCCTTCGAACGCGGCTACTACGTCAGCCCGACGCTGTTCGCCGACGTCGACAACCAAATGCGCATCGCCCAGGAAGAAATCTTCGGCCCGGTGCTGTGCCTGATTCCCTATGCCGATGAGGCGCAAGCCATCCGGATCGCCAACGATTCGCCGTTCGGCCTGTCCAGCGGTGTCTGGGCCGGCAGCGCCGAGCGGGCGCTGCAACTGGGTCGGCAATTGCGCGCGGGCCAGTGTTTTCTCAATGGCGCGGCGTTCAACTACCAGGCGCCGTTCGGGGGCTACAAACAATCGGGCAATGGACGTGAATGGGGGGAAGAGGGGCTCAGTGAATTCGTCGAAGTGAAGGCGATCCAGGTGTGACCGATGGCAATTTGAATGTTTTACGCACCGGGCCTTTGCCCGGTGCCTTTCGTGGTTTTGAACAGGTATTTCATTAGCGTTTATCAGGGGCAATGCAATGAGCGATAACAAAAACAAGATTACTCAAGCGAACCATGAATTCAGCTTTGCGCGCCGGGACTTTCTCAAGTACAGCGCAGCGGCGGCGGCAATGGCCGGGGCGTTCTCCATGGGGTTGCCGTTTGGAGCGATGGCTCAGGAAGCCACGCCAAAACCCGGTGGTGTACTGCGCCTGGGCCTGGCCGGCGGCAGCACTACCGACTCCAAAGACCCCGGCTCCTGGAGCGACACCTTCACCTTCGTCGGCTTCTCGGCGGTCTATAACACCCTCACCGAAATCGCGGTCGATGGCACCGCGATTCCGGAACTGGCCGAAAGCTGGACCTCGACCCCGGATGCGCGTGTCTGGACCTTCAAACTGCGCCAGGGCGTGACCTTCCACAACGGCAAGACCTTGACCGCTGACGATGTGGTCGCCTCGATCCAGCATCACCTCGGGGAAAAATCCACTTCGGCGGCCAAGACCGTGTTGGGCGATGTAGCCAAAGTCAGTGCCAATGGCAGCGACAGCGTGGTGTTCGAGCTGCATTCGGGCAATGCCGATTTCTCTTACGTGGTCGCCGATTACCATCTGGTGATCATGCCGAGCAAGGACGGAACGCCGGACTGGCAGGCCGGCGTCGGCACCGGCGGCTATCGCCTCAAGGACTTCGAGCCGGGCGTGCGCATGACCCTGGAACGCAGCCCGGATTACTGGAAAGCCGGGCGCGCGCACTTTGCCAGCGCCGAGCTGATTGCCATCTCTGATGGCGCGGCGCGGGTCAACGCACTGGTCACCGGGCAGGTGGACGTGATCAACAAGGTCGACCTGAAAACCGTGGCCCTGCTCAAGCGCAACCCGAAGCTGATCATCGAAGAAACCAAGGGCGCCCAGCACTACACCTTCCCGATGCTCACCGACAGCCAGGTGTTCCAGAACAACGACGTGCGCCTGGCGATGAAGCACGCGATCAACCGCGAAACCCTGCTGGCGTCGGTGCTGTACGGTTATGGCCTGGTCGGTAACGATCACCCGATCCAGCCCGGCAGCCGATTCATCAACACAGCACTGGAACAGCGTACCTACGATCCGGACAAGTCGCGCTTCCACCTGAAAAAGGCCGGCCTGGATTCGCTCAAGGTCCGTCTGCAAGCCTCCGATGCGGCCTACACCGGCGCCGTCGACGCCTCGGTGCTGTTCAAGGAACAGGCCCGTGCGGCCGGGATCGACATCGATGTGGTGCGCGAGCCCGCCGACGGCTTCTTCTCCAATGTCTGGATGAAACAGCCATTCACTACCTCGTTCTGGTACAGCAGCCTGACCGCCGACCGCATGTTCAGCATCGGTTATGCCAAAGGCGCGGCGTGGAACGAAACCCACTGGGACAACCCGCGCTTCAATCAACTGCTCAACGCTGCCCGCGGTGAAATGAACGAGCCGCTGCGCCGCGAGATGTACAACGAAATGCAGGCGCTATGCCGCGATGACGGCGGGGCGATCGTGCCGCTGTTCGCCAGCTCCGTGGCGGCGCGTTCCAACCGCGTTATGCATGGTGGGCAGACGGCGCCCTATGGCGAGCTGGATGGACTGCGGGTGATCGAGCGGTGGTGGCAGGCGTAAGCGCCAGTCAATCCACTGAAGATCAACTGTGGGAGCGAGCCTGCTCGCGAATAGGCCCGGTCAGTGACATTTAGGGTGACTGACACAGCGTTTTCGCGAGCAGGCTCGCTCCCACAGTGGAAGTTGGCATCTCCATTTCAAGGAATTACGCGGTGAATAGTATTTTAAAGTTGCTACTTCAGCGTTTGGCATTGGGGCTGTTATCGCTGTTTGCGGTGTCAGTGATTATTTTTCTCGCGGTCGGGATGCTTCCGGGCGATATCGCCCAGGCCATGCTCGGCCAGTCCGCCACCCCGGAAACCGTGGCGGCGTATCGGGCGCAACTGGGTCTGGACATGCCGCCGCTGACCCGTTTCGGGCACTGGATCTGGCAACTGCTGCACGGTGACCTGGGCATGTCGCTGGCCAACCAGCGGCCTATCGCCGATCTGGTCGGTGCGCGCCTGGGCAACACCTTCAGCCTGGCGCTGCTGGCGGCGCTGGTGTCGGTGCCGTTGGCATTGCTGCTGGGGATGCTCGCGGCGTTGTATCGCAACAGCTGGTTCGACCGTTTGCTCAATACCTCGGCGTTGAGCGCGGTGTCGTTCCCCGAGTTTTTCGTGGCCTACATCCTGATCCTGGTGTTTGCGGTGAAACTCAACTGGTTCCCGAGCATTTCCAACCTGTCGCCGAACGCCTCGCTGGGTGAGGTACTGGAGCGCTCTGTGCTGCCGGTCGCAACCCTGAGCCTGGTGGTGATCGCGCAGATGATGCGCATGACCCGCGCCTCCTTGATCAACCTGCTGGCCAGCCCGTACATCGAAATGGCCCGGCTCAAGGGCATCAGCCAGTCGCGGATCATCTTGCGCCACGCCTTGCCCAACGCGCTGGCGCCGATCGTCAACGTGGTGGCGCTGAACCTGGCCTATCTGGTGGTGGGTGTGGTGGTGGTCGAAGTGGTGTTTGTCTATCCGGGTCTGGGCCAGTTGCTGGTGGACTCGGTGGCCAAGCGTGACATTCCGGTGGTGCAGGCGTGCAGCCTGATCTTCGCCGCGACCTACATCCTGCTCAATACCAGCGCCGATGTGCTGTCGATTGCCAGCAATCCACGCCTGATGCATCCGAAGGGGTAAGCCATGAGCCTGTTAAGACAACTATTGCGGGCGCCGCTGAGCGCCAAATTCGGGCTGCTGGTGATCGTGCTGTACATCCTGGTGGCCGTGTTCGCGCCGGTATTGGCACCGTTCGGCGAAACCCAGGTGGTGGGCGAGGGCTTCGCGCCTTGGGGCGGACAATTTCTGCTGGGCACCGATAACCTGGGGCGCGACATGTTCAGCCGCCTGGTCTACGGCGCGCGCAACACCCTGGGCATTGCCTTCCTGACCACGGTATTGGCATTCCTGCTCGGCGGCCTGAGCGGTTTGATCGCGGCGATCAAGGGCGGTTGGGTCGATCAGGGGCTGTCGAGGGTCGTCGATATCCTGATGGCAATACCGCAACTGATCTTCGCCTTGCTGATTCTCAGCGTGGTTGGCACCACGGCGACGTCGCTGGTGCTGGTGATCGCGCTGCTGGACGCGACCCGGGTGTTTCGCCTTTCAAGGGCGGTGGCCATGAACGTGGTGGTGCAGGACTTTGTCGAAGCGGCGCGTCTGCGCGGTGAAGGCCTGTGGTGGCTGGTGACCCGTGAAGTGCTGCCGAACGCGGCGGCGCCGTTGATTGCCGAATTCGGCCTGCGTTTCTGCTTCGTGTTCCTGTTCATCAGTGCGCTGTCGTTCCTCGGCCTGGGCATTCAACCGCCGACCGCCGACTGGGGCAGCATGGTGCGCGATAACGCTGTGCTGATCACCTTTGGCGACATCAGCCCGTTGCTGCCCGCGTTGGCCGTAGCGCTGATCACCGTAAGCGTCAATTTCGTCGTCGACTGGATGCTGCACAAATCCAGCGGTCTCAAGGAATGCTGAACATGACGACCTCCAAACCTTTGCTGGAAATCCGCGATCTGCACATCGAAGGTCATTACGAAGACGCCTGGCACCCGCTGATCAAGGGCATCGACCTGACCCTGCAGCGGGGCGAGGTGCTGGGGCTGATCGGCGAGTCGGGGGCGGGCAAGTCGACCCTCGGTCTGTCGGCCATGGGCTATACCCGCGACGGCTGCCGGATTACCGGCGGCTCGGTGCACTTCGACGGCATCGACCTGCTCAAGGCCAAGCCCGAAGCCCTGCGCCAGTTGCGCGGTTTGCGCATTGCCTATGTTGCACAAAGCGCGGCGGCTTCGTTCAACCCGGCCCATCGGCTGATCGACCAGCACGTGGAAACCGCGGTGAAGAACGGTGGCATGAGTCGCGACCAGGCCATGCGCGAAGCGGTGGAGCTGTACCGGGTGCTGCGCCTGCCCAACCCCGAGCAGATCGGCCAGCGTTATCCGCATCAGGTTTCCGGCGGCCAGTTGCAGCGGGTCATGACTGCGATGGCCATGGCCTGTCACCCGGACCTGATCATCTTCGACGAACCGACCACCGCGCTGGACGTCACCACCCAGATCGAAGTGCTGGCGGCGATTCGCGATGCGGTGAAGACCTACGGCAGTGCGGCAATCTACATCAGCCACGACCTGGCGGTGGTGGCACAGATGGCCGACCGCATTATGGTGCTGCGCCACGGCAAACTGGTCGAAGAAGCCGAAACCCGCCAGATGCTCGGCGACCCGCAGGAGGAATACACCAAGTCGTTGTGGGCAGTGCGCAGTTTCCGCACTGAACCCAAGACCTGCCCCCAGGAGGAAAAACCGCTGCTGGAATTGCGCAACAGCTGCGCCAGCTACGGTCATCAACCGGTGCTGCACGACGTGTCGTTAAAGCTGTACAAAGGCCAGACCCTGGCGGTGATTGGCGAGTCCGGCAGCGGCAAGAGTTCCACGGCGCGGCTGATCACCGGCCTGCTGCCGCCGACCTGTGGCGAAGTGCTGTATGACGGTCAGCCGCTGCCCGCCGACTTCCGTCAGCGCAGCAAGGAGCAACTGCGGCGCATCCAGATGATCTACCAGATCCCCGATACGGCGCTCAATCCACGCCAGCGCATCGTCGATATCATCGGCCGGCCGCTGACCTTCTATCTCGGGCTCAAGGGCAAGGCCCTGCGTGCCCGGGTGGCCGAATTGCTTGAAATGATCGAACTGGACCCGGCGACCTTCATGGAGCGTCAGCCCCGTGAACTGTCCGGTGGGCAGAAACAGCGGATCTGCATCGCCCGGGCACTGGCGGCCGACCCGCAACTGATCATTTGCGACGAAGTCACCTCGGCCCTCGATCAACTGGTGGCCGAAGGCGTACTCAAATTGCTCAACCGCATCCAGCAACAGCTTGGTGTGGCCTATCTGTTCATCACCCACGACGTCGCCACCGTGCGGGCGATTGCCGATGAGGTGCTGGTGATGCAACGGGGCAGGGTGGTGGACCACGGCTCGCGCAGCCAGATATTCACCCCGCCGCATCAGGATTACACCGGGCTGCTGTTTTCTTCCGAACCGCAGATGGACCCGGACTGGCTCGACCGCTTGCTGGCCAGTCGCGCTGCACCGAATTCAAACCCTATGCTGGAAAAAGTCTAAGGAACCCTCATGAAAGTACTGATCGTTCACGCTCATCCCGAGCCGAAATCCTTCACCGCGGCCCTGCGTGACCAGGCTGTCGCCACCCTCGAAGCCCAGGGCCACGAGGTGCAGGTCAGCGACCTGTACCAGATGAACTGGAATCCGGTGGCCAGCGCCGATGACTTCTCAAAGCGGGAAAATCCCGAGTACCTGGTGTATGCGCTGGAGCAACGCCTGGGGGTGAAAAGCCAGTCGCTGGCGGAGGATATCCAGGGCGAACTGGACAAGCTGCTGTGGGCTGACCTGCTGATCCTCAACTTCCCGATCTTCTGGTTCTCCACCCCGGCCATGCTCAAGGGTTGGATCGACCGGGTGCTGGTGTCGGGCATCTGCTACGGCGGCAAGCGTTTCTACGATCAGGGGGGCTTGAGCGGCAAGAAGGCGCTGGTGAGCGTGACCCTGGGAGGTCGCGAGCATATGTTCGGTGAAGACGCGATCCATGGCCCGTTGCAGGACATGCTGCGACCCATCCTGCGCGGCACCCTGGCGTATGTCGGTTTCGACGTGCTGGAACCGTTCGTGGCCTGGCATGTGCCGTACATCAGCGACGAAGCGCGGCAGCAGTTTCTGGTGGATTACACCCAGCGCCTGCAACACCTGAGCGACGAACAACCACTGGCATTCCCCAAGCTGTCGCAGTTCGATGACCTGCTCTACCCACTGCGACAACCAGCTGAGGCGGATGTCTGATCAACCGCACCATCCCCCTGTGGGAGCAACTGTCTTGATGTCTTTTATTTTGAAGTTTGATCAAAGGGTGCCTCGCTTGAGGCGGTAGCAAGCCGTCGGGAGGAAAACAGCCTGCTGATGGATCTGCGGGAGGAGGGCTGAACTACACTCTTTCGAGGTGCCTCACGCTCATTTCGGAGAACATCATGAAAAGGTTGCCGTTCGTCGGCCTATGCCTCGTTGTTTCAGTTTTCAGCGTCCAGGGATGGGCTCAATCGGTGGTGCCGCTCAAGGGGCAGAGTTCACAACAGACACAGGCCGATATCACCGAATGCAACAACATCGCCGCCAGTCAGGCATCGACCACCACGACACCCTCCGGAGGACGGCTCAAGGGCGCGGCCGTTGGCGCGGCGGCTGGAGCTGCAGGGGCGCAAGTGCGCGGGCGTCAGCATGACGAGTTCTATGATCGAGTCGACGACGATACCAAGCAGGATTATCGGCAGAACCGCGCCAAGGAAACGGCCGCGGCAGGTGCCGTGGTAGGCGGGTCGCGCCAGCGTCAGGAGCGACGGGCGCAGGAGAAAACCAACGCAGCGAACACTTCCACGGCGTATACCAGTTGCTTGCAGGGCAAGGGTTATCAGGTAAACCCCTGAGTCTGTACCTGTCAGGGCTAATCCCACAAGGTTTGCGGGATCAGGCTCTGATATTGGTTTTTTGCCGTTGATCCAGCAGATGCACCATCAAACAGGCATACAGCGTCACCGCGATAAACAACCCCATGCGTACCGCAAACGCGGTGTAGACGTCCTTGCCTGCCGCGCTGTCCTGCACCGATTGGCCCAACAGAATGATCAGCGTGATCAGGCTGTTGAGCCAGAACCCGGGGCTGAACCGGCCTGGACTCAATCCATAGAGTTTGCGCGCCAGCAGCAGGGTGAACAGCAACATCCACAAAAAGAACATCCACAGGTGCACGAACAGGCTAAGCGCACACCAGAACAGAATGGCCAGCAAGCCGCCGAGCAGGGTAGAACCGACCAGTTCGCGTCCGGCGTTGCGCGCCGAGGTCGTCGAGCTCTGTTGCCCCAGGTTGACCGCCTTGAGGACGATGGGCAGGTAACTGGCCGGATCGACCAATGCCAACAGGAAGGCCGGCATCACGATCAACGTGGCACGCAACGCCACCCGGCCGACGTCGTCCGGCGCCAATGTCGGGGCGGCGGGTGGTGCAGGGGGATTGTCAGGCTCGGGGAACAGCCAGTGACTCAACATCCCCACCATGACCGCCAGCAAGAGTCCCGCGACCAATGCCTTGATGACCATCAGCGCCAGGTCGAATTCGAGGACGCCAGCGGAGGAAATCATGGTCAGGCCAATTATCAGGAAGGTAACGATCAGGTTGTTGCCACCGCGCAGGCCAAAACGAAAGACTGCGAACAGACAGAGCCCGATCAACAGCACACCACTGACAGCGAAATAACGCAGGGCCGGGATCAGCAGCAAGCCGATACCGGTGGTCAACATTGCGACCAGCGCGAGTATTACAGCGGCCTTGAAGGGCAGTGGGCGGTTGGATGCGACCAGCAGCAGCGCACCCAGCACCGGCGCCAGAAACGGGATCGGCAATGCCAGGCCATAACTGGCCGCCAGACACAGGGCTGTCCCCGTGGCCAGGCGCAGAGCACGCTGAGCCCTGGGCGAGCGCTGCTTAATAGACATACGACAGCCAGCTCATCAGCCACAGAAACACCCGGCCCAGCGGGTTCAAGAGGTTACCGCCGCTGGGAAAGGCCATGACCTCGGCCTGGCCCCCGGCGCGGATGGCGCGGTTGTCCTTGAGCATGGTCAGTGACTCGGGGGAAAACTCGATAATCACCGGAAATCGCTGCGCCGGACGCAGCCAGTCACGGCTGTTCTGCACCGTCGGCAGACTGCCGGGGGCGGGCGGCTGGCCCACACTGACCCCATAACCGACACTGCGCACGCGGCCCTCGAACACTTCGCCGGGTAGCGCATCCAGCACGATCGACACCGGAGAGTCGGGCTGGACCAAGGCAAGGTTGTTTTCGGTCATGTCGGCACTGATCCACACATCGTGGATCGCGATCAGGGTCATCACCGGATTGCCCGCCGCGGCGAACTGGCCGACGTCGGTGCGCAAGTCGGTGATCAGCCCGGCCGAGCGTGCACGAACCTGAGTGTTGGCAAGATCCAGTTCGGCTTTCGACAGGGCGGTGGCGGCGCTGCGCAGCAGGGCGTTGTCTTCCTCGCTGCCGCCTTCCTGCTCGCGGGCGCGCTGCACTTCGGCGCGGGCCGCGGCGACCTTGCTGACGGCGGCTTCGTGGTTGGCGCGGGAGACTTCCAGCAGGCGTACGGAAATGGTGCCGGGATCTTCGCGGTACAGGCCTTCAAGGCGCTGATTGTCCTGTCGTGCCTTGAGTTCATTGGCTTGTGCCGCCCGCAGGTTGGCCTGCGCCGAAGCGATACCGGCGGTGCTGGCGCCGATCTGCCGGCGGGTGGATTCAAGGTCTGCCCGCGCCCGGTCGACCGCGATCTGATACGGCTGCGGGTCGATCTCGAAGATGACGTCTCCGGCCTTGACGTCCTGGTTGTTGCGCACATGCACGCGGATCACCCGGCCCGCGACTTCCGCCGCCACCGGAATCACGAACGCGCCGACCCGTGCCTGTTGCGTGTAGGGCGTGAAACGGTCAGCCAGCAGATACCAGGCCAGGCTGACGATGATCAGCAGCAGAACCCACTTGATGCCTTTTTTCGTCGGATCGGCGGCGGGTGGCTGCGGAGCATCGGAGGAGGGAGGCGCGGCGTCAGTCATGGTGGCTTACCGGGTTGGGAAAGGAGGCGGCGGGTTGAGGCTCGGACAGCAGGTCGCCCCAATCGGTGCGTTGTTCCATTTGCCGGCGCGTGGCCGGATCGACTTTGGCTTGGGCGCTGTACCAGCCACCGCCCAGGGCCTTGTACAGAGCAATCACGTTACTCACTGCATCACCCCGACTGACCAGGTAGCTGTCCTGGGTATCGAGCAGGGCGCGCTGGGCGTCCAGTACCCGCTGAAAGTCCGAATAGCCCTCGCGATAAAGCGCGTTGGCCAGCTCCAGTGAGCGTTTCGCCGCGCCTTCGGCCTCACGCAGGATGCGTTCGCGCTGCAAGGCCTGGGTCAGGCCGTTGGCGGCATCGTCCGCCTCGCGCGCGGCCTGGCGCACCTTGTCGCGATAGGCCTCGATCAGCTGTTGCAAGCGCGCGTCCTGCACCCGCACGTTGTTGCCGATACGGCCGTAGTCGAACACGTTCCAGCGCAGGCTCGGGCCGCCGATCAGGTCCAGGCTGCGGGAGCTGCCGCTCAAGGTATCGGTGGACCAGACAATGCTGCCGAGCAGGCTCAGCGACGGGTAGAAATCGGTTTCGGCGACGCCTACCAGCGCCGACTGCGCGGCCACATTCAATTCGGCAGCGCGCACGTCGGGACGGCGCAGCAGCAGCTGGGCCGGCACATCCTGCAGCACGGCGCGGTCCACCAGCGGGATCAATCCGTTGTTCTCGATCACTAGCGGCAGTACTCCCGGCGGCTGACCGATCAGCACCGCCAGGGCATTGCGCAATCGCACCAGTTGATCTTGCAGGACGGGGATGCTGCTCAGGGTACCGAGGTATTGGGTCTTGGCTTGTTGCAGGTCGAGTTCGGCGGTCTGTCCGCTCTTGAACAGTTTTTCGGTGATCTCGTAATTGCGTTTCTGCTGGCTGGCGTTTTCCTCGGCCACCCGCAGACGGGCCTGGGTCGTGCGAAGCGAAAAATAACTGTCGGCAACCTGCGCGCGAAGCAGAACCAGGGCGTCGTCATAGTTGGCCTCAGCGGCGAAATAGCTGGCATCGGACGCCTCGATCGCGCGGCTGAAACGACCCCAGAAATCCAGTTCCCAGCCCACATCGAAACCGGCGCTGTGCTGCCAGAATCGGCTGTCTATCGGGTTACGCCCGCCAGATTGGTCGCGATGGATGTACACACTGTCGGCACTGATCTGCTGCAGTTGCGGGTAGCGGCCGCTTTCGGCGATGCCCAATTGCGCGCGGGCCTCCATCACCCGCAGACCGACAATCTTCAGGCTGGAATTGTTCGCGTCGGCTTCGGCGATCAATCGGTCCAGGGTCGGATCGGCAAAAATCTCCCACCACTGGCGAATGTCCGGTTGCAACGCCCGCTGGCTGGCGTGGTCGAGGTTCGGCGTATTCCAGTGATCGACCCAGGGTTCGCCGGGCGACTGGAAGTCCGGCCCCAAGCGTACGCATCCGCCAAGGGCAAGCACGGCAAACAGCAGCAATGGGCTGGCGGATGGAGGCATTGCGCGGTTCCGACCGAGGAATATCACAGCAGCATAGACGCCAGGAGGGTGGGTGGTAGGCAATCCCTTGTGGGAGCGGGCCTGCTCGCGAAGGACTTCAACGAAAAAGCGTCCTGTCTGGAAGATCGCGCTGCCGGGAGGTTATTCGCGAGCAGGCTCGCTCCCACAGGGGATAGAGGGAACGACTGGCTAAACAAAAAACGCCGCGACTGTCGTAAAAACGACCTGTTTACGCTGAACGCGAACCCCGATCAGTTTTCTGTTGAACGACTGTTCAGCTTGGACTATGTTCGTTCCACCTTCTCTCCCGGCTGGTTGCGGGCTTGCGTTTCTTCATTTTGAACGAGGCACTGGCATGCGGTTTTCACCCTTTGTTGAGCGGATCTCGGGGCAAGGCGTTGCCGCCTGGGATATTCACAATGCCGCATTTGAAGCACGGCGCGGTGGGGAAGATGTGATCATTCTCAGTGTCGGCGATCCGGACTTCCCCACCCCCGACTTCATCACCGATGCCGCCATCCAGGCCCTGCGCGAAGGGGACACTCACTACACGGAAATCGCCGGTCGCCCGACCTTGCGCGAAGCCCTCGCCACGCGTTACGGCAAGCTGTTCGACCGCGAGTTGCAAGCGGACAACGTGATCGCGGTGGCGGGTGCACAGAACGCGCTGTTCGTCACGTCGATGTGTCTGCTCAGCGCCGGCGACGAAGTGATTGCCCTGGATCCGATGTACGTGACTTACGAGGCGACGCTCAAGGCCTCCGGCGCGACGCTGGTGCGGGTGCCGTGCTCGGCGGACGATGATTTCCGCCTCGATGCGGCGGTGCTGGCCAAGGCCATCACGCCGCGAACCCGGGCGATTTTCCTGTCCAACCCGAACAACCCGACCGGGGTCATGCTCAACCGCGAAGAACTGCAAGCCATCGCTGAACTGGCCATTGCCCATGACTTGTGGGTGGTGGTCGACGAGGTCTATGAAAGCCTGGCGTTCGAGCGCGATCATTTGAGCATGGCGGCCTTGCCGGGCATGGCCGAGCGTTGCGTGGTGATCGCCAGCCTGTCGAAATCCCACGCCATGACCGGCTGGCGAATCGGCTGGATCGTCGCCCATCCGGCCCTGATCGCCCATGCCGAAACCCTGGTGTTGAGCATGCTCTACGGCTTGCCGGGGTTCGCCATGGAAGCCGCACTCAAGGCCGTGCAGGCCCACGACGAAGTCACCCACGGCATGCGTGACATCTATCGGCGGCGTCGCGATCTGCTGGTGGCGGGACTGTCGGATTGTCCGGGTATCAGCCTGCTCAAGCCCGACGCCGGCATGTTCGTGCTGGTGGACGTGCGCGCAACCGGCCTGAGTTCGCTGGAGTTCGCCTGGCGGCTGTTGCGCGAGGCGCGGGTGTCGGTGCTGGATGCCGCGGCCTTCGGCGAACCGGCGCAAGGTTTCGTGCGGCTGTCGTTCACCCTCGGTGAAGAACGGCTGGCCGAGGCCTGCCAGCGAATCCGCGATTTCGTCCTGGTACTCAAGGGCGAAGCACCACGGCCCGTGATCAGTCGCGTGACGTCCTCGGCAGGGGCTGAACCGGTCGCCGCCCGGACCATGATCGAAGTCGAGCGCCTGCACAAACGCTTCGGCAATATTGAAGTGCTCAAGGGCGTGTCCCTGACGGCCCGCGAAGGCGAGGTGATCTCGCTGATCGGTGCCAGCGGTTCGGGCAAGAGTACCTTGCTGCGCTGCATCAACATGCTCGAAGTGCCGGACCAGGGGCGCATTCTGGTGGACGGCGAAAGCATTCACCTGAACCACTCGCGCCCCGGTGCACCGCTGGTTTCCGATGCAAAGCAACTGGTGCGCATCCGTTCCAGCCTGGGCATGGTGTTCCAGAACTTCAACCTCTGGCCCCATCGAACGGTGCTGGAAAACCTGATCGAAGCGCCGACCCAAGTCCTGCGTGAAAGCAAAGCGGAGGCCACTGAACGGGCCGAAGCCTTGCTCGAGCGCGTGGGGCTGGCGGCCAAGCGCAACGAGTACCCGGCGTTTCTCTCCGGGGGACAGCAACAACGGGTGGCCATCGCCCGGGCCCTGGCCATGCGGCCCAAGGTCATGCTGTTCGATGAACCCACCTCGGCACTCGACCCGGAACTGGTCGGGGAAGTGCTGCGGGTGATCCGCTCTCTCGCCGAAGAAGGCCGGACCATGATCCTGGTGACCCATGAGATGGCTTTCGCACGCGATGTCTCTTCCAAAGTCGCCTTTTTGCATCAGGGGCTGATCGAGGAAACCGGTTCGCCGGACGAAGTGTTCGTACACCCACGAAGCGAGCGTTGCCGGCAATTCGTCAACGCTCATCAGACTCGCTAAAAACAACAAAAGACGGGGAAAACCATGGGAAATCGACGTTTGGCAAACTGGTTGACTGGCGCCGCCTGCGTAATGCTGGCCGGTATGAGCGCTGCTCACGCACAACCGATCAGGTTCGCGGTTGCCGCCGAACCCTATCCGCCGTACACCGAGAAACAGGCCAACGGTGAATGGAAGGGCTTTGAGGTCGACCTGATCCACAAGCTGTGCAGCGAAATGAAAGCCGAATGCGAGATCAAGGAAGTGGCGTGGGACGGGATCATTCCGTCGCTGCTGGCCAAGAAAATCGACGTGATTTTCTCCTCGATGTCGGTGACCGAAGAGCGGGAAAAACAGATCGCGTTCAGCAAGGCTTACTACGACTCGGTGGTGGCGATTGTCGGGCCCAAGGACGCGGTCGTGAAAAAATACCCGGACGACCTCAAGGGCAAGACCATCGGCGTGCAGAACTCGACGGTGAGCGCCAGCTACCTTAAGACCTACTACGAAAAAATTGCCGACGTTAAGTACTACGACACCCAGGACTCGGTGAACGCCGACCTGATTGCCGGTCGCATCGACCTGATGATGGCCGACGGCACGGCCATGGCAGCCTTCGTCAAGACCCCGGATGCCAGCAAAAGCAATCTGGAATACCTCGGCGCCGTGCCCTACGACCCGATCTTCGGCAAGGGCGTGGGCGCCGGCCTGCGCAAGGACGACACCGAACTCAAGGCCAAGCTCGACAAGGCCATCCAGGAACTGCTGGCGAGCAAGGACTACGACGACCTGTCCCAGAGCTACTTCGGTACCAGCGTGAAGCCGACGTTCTAATGCCGTGAATGAAAATCCTCTGTAGGAGCGAGCTTGCTCGCGAAAAACGTTAACGAAAACGCGACTCTTCTGACGAACCGCGGCGCACTTACGTTCATCGCGAGCAAGCT
>NZ_SCOO01000039.1:0-62591 GCF_005502415.1 Pseudomonas sp. G(2018)
GCTATGTGCTGTCGTGCCAGGCCTTCCCGATCAGCGACAAGGTCGTGCTGGATTTCGACCAGCTCTAAACCCCACACCGCCGAACCCTGAGGGAGCGAGCCTGCTCGCGAAGACTGAGCATCAAGCAACATCAATGTTGAATTTGATGGCCTCTTCGCGAGCAGGCTCGCTCCCACAGTTAACCGATAACTGCCACCAACTCACTGTTCATCCCACAACAAAAACAAGAGAACACCACCATGACCCCCCAAGACATAGAACTCATCCGCCAACACCCGGATTTCATCCAGCTGGTTCGTCGCAAACAGAAGCTGTACTGGTCGCTGAGCCTGACCATGTTGGTGATCTATTACGGCTTCGTACTGCTGGTGGCGTTTTCCCCCTCCACCCTCGGCCAGTCCCTGAGCGGCGGTGTGACCACCGTGGGCATGCTGGTGGGTGTCGTCATCGTCGGGCTGGCCTTTGCGCTGACCGGTTTCTATGTCTATCGCGCCAACAACGTGATCGACCCGCTGAATGAAAAACTCAAGCAGGAGTGCGCACGATGAGCCGCCTTCTCGCGTTGTTCCTGCTACCGCTGGCAGCGGTGACGGACCTGGCGGTGGCTGCCGAAGGCGCCGCCCGCCCCTTGAACTGGAACGCCATCGGCATGTTCCTGGTGTTCGTGCTGTTCACCCTCGGCGTTACGCGCTGGGCGGCATTGCGTACCCGGTCGGCCAGCGATTTCTACACCGCTGGCGGCGGCATGACGGGCTTCCAGAACGGCCTGGCGATTGCCGGCGACATGATCTCGGCCGCGTCCTTCCTGGGCATTTCCGCGATGATGTTCCTCAACGGCTACGACGGCTTGCTCTATGCCCTGGGTGTATTGGCCGGCTGGCCGATCATCCTGTTCCTGATCGCCGAACGCCTGCGCAATCTGGGCAAATACACCTTTGCCGACGTAGTCTCTTATCGCCTGGAGCAGACGCCGGTGCGCCTGACCTCGGCCTTCGGCACCCTGACTGTGGCGTTGATGTACCTGGTGGCGCAGATGGTCGGCGCCGGCAAGCTGATCGAATTGCTGTTCGGCATCGACTACCTCTACGCCGTGATGCTGGTCGGCGTGTTGATGGTGTTCTACGTGACCTTCGGCGGCATGCTCGCCACCACCTGGGTGCAGATCATCAAAGCCGTGATGCTGCTGTTCGGCACCAGTTTCATGGCGTTCATGGTACTCAAGCATTTCGGGTTCAGCACCGAAGCGATGTTCGCGGGCGCCACCGCCGTGCACGCCAAGGGCAGTGCGATCATGGCGCCCGGCGGCTTGCTGTCGAACCCGATCGACGCGATTTCCCTGGGGCTGGGCATGATGTTCGGCACTGCCGGCTTGCCGCATATCCTGATGCGTTTCTTCACCGTCAGCGATGCCAAGGAAGCGCGTAAAAGCGTGTTCTATGCCACCGGTTTCATCGGCTACTTCTACCTGTTGCTGATCATCGTCGGCTTCGGCGCGATCGTCATGGTCGGCACCGATCCGTCGTACCGCGACGCCACTGGCGCGATCATCGGCGGCGGCAACATGGTCGCCGTGCACCTGGCCCAGGCTGTCGGCGGCAATCTGTTCCTCGGTTTCATTTCGGCAGTCGCCTTCGCCACCATTCTGGCGGTGGTCGCCGGGCTGGCGCTGTCCGGCGCCTCGGCGGTGTCCCACGATCTGTATGCCTGTGTGATGCGCAAGGGGCAGGTCAGCGAGCAGCAAGAGATGCGCGTGTCGCGGATCGCCACGCTGTGCATCGGCGTGCTGGCGATCATTCTCGGCCTGCTGTTCGAATCGCAGAACATTGCCTTCCTCTCGGGCCTGGTGCTGGCCATCGCCGCCTCGGTGAATTTCCCGGTGCTGTTCCTTTCGATGTACTGGAAAGGCCTGACCACCCGTGGCGCTGTCCTCGGCAGTTTGTCCGGACTGGTCTCGGCGATTGTGTTGCTGGTGCTGAGCCCCGCGGTGTGGGTCAACGTGATGCATCACGACAAGGCACTGTTCCCGTACTCCAACCCGGCGCTGTTTTCCATGAGCCTGGCGTTCTTTAGTGCATGGCTGTTTTCCGTCACCGACACCTCGCCCCGTGCAGCCCTTGAGCGTGGCCGTTATCTGGCGCAGTTCATCCGCTCAATGACCGGCATCGGTGCCACCGGCGCCAGCAAACACTAAACGACGACCGATCAGTTGGCTGGGAATAAAAATAATGAAACCCGCACGTACCACGTCTTGTGAATCACTGTTTTCGCTGGCCGCCGCATTGAGTCTGCCCATGATCGCCCCCAGCGCCATGGCCGACTTCATCGGCGACAGCAAGGCCCGCATTGATATGCGCAATCACTACATCAACCGCGACTTCCGTCAGGACAACGCGCCGCAATCCAGGGCCGAAGAATGGGCCCAGGGATTCACTGCGCGCATCGAGTCCGGGTTCACCGACGGCACCTTCGGTTTCGGTCTCGACGCACTGGGCGAACTGGGGATCAAGCTCGACTCCAGTCCCGACCGTCGTGGCACCGGGCTGCTGCCGTTTGGCCCACAGAGCCATGAGCCGGACGACGAGTACAGCGAGCTGGGCCTGACCGGAAAATTGCGGGTATCCAAAAGCGTGTTGAAACTCGGCACCCTGCAGCCCTTGTTGCCAGTGGTGACTTACAACGACACACGCCTGTTGGGTTCGACCTTTGAAGGTGGCTTGCTGACCAGCCAGGAAATCGACGGCCTGACAGTGAATGCCGGACGCCTGACCAAGGCCAACCTGCGGGACTCCTCCAGCAACGATGACATCGGCTTCGGTGCCGCCACCAGCGATCACTTCGACTTCGGCGGTGGCAGCTACGCGTTCAGCCCGCAACTGAATGTGAGCTACTACTACAGCAAGCTCGACCAGATCTATCGCCAGCAATTCGCCGGACTGGTGCATACGCAACCGTTGGGTAATGGCTTCAACCTGCGCAGCGACCTGCGTTATTTCGACAGCCGCGGCGACGGCGCCGAGCAGGCCGGACGCATCGATAACCGTAACTTCAACGGCATGTTCACGGTGTCCCACGGTGCCCACAAGGTCAGTGCCGCCTACCAGCAATTGTCCGGCGACAGCGCGTTTCCGTTCCTCAACGGCGGCGATCCGTACGTGGTCAACCTGGTGACTTTCAACACCTTTACCCGCGCCGACGAAGATTCCTGGCAGCTGCGTTACGACTATGACTTCGCGGCGCAAGGCATTCCCGGCCTGACCTTCATGTCCCGCTACACCGACGGCCGCCACGTCAAGGCGGGCAGCGTCGACAACGGTCGCGAATGGGAGCGCGACACCGATATCAGCTACGTCATCCAGAGCGGTGTGTTCAAGAACGTCAGCCTGCGCTGGCGCAACGTGACCTTCCGTTCTGGCAATGGCTTGACTACCGCCCTCGATGAGAACCGGCTGATCGTCGGTTACACCTTGGCGCTTTGGTAATTCCGAAAGGGCGCGGTCACGGTCGCGCCACAACCCCTCATAACCAGGAGCAATCGTGATGTCCTCTTCACCTGCACTGCATGCCCCCACCCTGCAAAGTTTCATCGCCGGCCGCTGGATCGGCCAACAAGGCGCGCAAATCCTGCGCAGCGCCATCGACGGCCATGAAATCTTCCGCACCCATGAAGAGCGCCCGGACTTCGCCGAAGCCATCGAACACGGTCGCCGCCAAGGCGTCAGCGGCCTGATGGCCCTGGACTTCCAGCAACGCGCCCAGCGCCTCAAAGCCCTGGCCCTGTATCTGGCCGAACGCAAGGAACAGCTCTACGCGATTTCCCACCACAGTGGCGCGACCCGTGCCGACAGCTGGATCGACATCGAAGGCGGCAACAGCACGCTGTTCACCTACGCCAGCCTCGGCTCCCGCGAGCTGCCGTCGGGCAACGTCGTACACGAAGGCCCGGCGCTGCAACTGAGCAAAATGGGCACCTTCGCCGGCACCCACATCCTGGTGCCACGCGGCGGCGTCGCGGTGCACATCAACGCCTTCAATTTCCCGATCTGGGGCATGCTGGAAAAGTTCGCGCCGAGCTTCCTCGCCGGCATGCCGTGCATCGTCAAGCCAGCCAGCGCCACCAGCTACCTGACCGAAGCCGTGGTGCGCCTGATGGACGAATCCGGCCTGCTGCCGACGGGCAGCCTGCAGCTGATCATCGGCGGCACTGGCGACCTGCTCGATCGCCTGCAAGGCCAGGACGTGGTGACCTTCACCGGTTCCGCCGACACCGCCGCCAAGCTGCGGGTCAACCCGAACCTGATTCGCAACTCGGTGCCGTTCACCGCCGAAGCCGACTCGCTGAACTGCGCGATCCTCGCCCCGGATGTCACCCCGGATGACGAAGAATTCGAGCTGTTCATCAAGGAAGTCGCCCGGGAGATGACCACCAAGGCCGGGCAGAAATGCACCGCCATCCGTCGCGCCATCGTCCCGGCCAAGCACATCGATGCCGTCGCCACGCGCCTGCGTGATCGTCTGGCCAAAGTCGTGGTCGGCGACCCATCGGTGGAAGGCGTACGCATGGGTGCGCTGGCGTCCCACGATCAGCAGAAAGACGTGGCCGAGCGCCTGGAAATGCTATTGCAGAGCAGCGACCTGCTGTTCGGCGCCCGCGATGGTTTCGAACCCCGTGGCGAGAACGTCGACAAGGGCGCGTTCTTCGCCCCGACCCTGTTGCAGGCCCGCGATCCGCACGCCGAAGGTGGCGCTCACGACATCGAAGCGTTCGGTCCGGTCAGCACCTTGATGGCGTATGACGATCTGGACGAAGCACTGGCACTGGCCGCTCGCGGCAAGGGCAGCCTGGTGGCCAGCCTGGTCACCAAAGACCCACAAATCGCGGCCAAAGCCGTACCGGTCGCCGCTGCACTGCACGGCCGTCTGCTGGTGCTGGACCGCAACTGCGCCGGCGAATCCACCGGTCACGGCTCGCCGCTGCCGCAACTCAAGCACGGCGGCCCTGGTCGTGCCGGCGGCGGTGAAGAACTCGGCGGTCTGCGTGCGGTGAAACACTACCTGCAACGTGCGGCGGTACAGGGTTCGCCAACCATGCTGGCAGCCGTCACCGGTGAATACGTGCGCGGCGCCAAGGTCATCGAAACCGAAGTGCACCCCTTCCGTCGCTACTTCCAGGACCTGCAGATCGGCGAGTCACTGCTGACCCACCGTCGCACCGTCACCGAAGCCGACCTGGTGAACTTCGGCTGCCTGTCGGGCGACCACTTCTACATGCACTTCGACGACATCGCGGCCAAGGAATCGCAATTCGGCAAGCGCATCGCCCACGGCTACTTCGTGCTGTCGGCGGCGGCAGGCCTGTTCGTCTCCCCTGGCGTCGGCCCGGTCCTGGCCAACTACGGCCTCGACACCCTGCGCTTCATCAACCCGGTAGGCATCGGCGACACCATCCAAGCCCGCCTGACCTGCAAACGCAAAATCGACCAGGGCAAAAAGAGCCCGCAAGGGGTGGTGGCGTGGGATGTGGAAGTCACCAACCAGCTCGGTGAACTGGTGGCCAGCTATGACATTCTGACTCTGGTCGTGAAGCGCGAAGACTGATCCGCGTCTCTGGTTGACCACAGATCCTGTGGTCAACCAACCCCCACCTGTAGGAGCGAGCCTGCTCGCGATGGCGGTGTGCCAGACAGTGATGCTGTCGACTGACACTGCGCTTTCGCGAGCAGGCTCGCTCCCACAAGGGTTGAGGTGATTCAGGTGTCAATTGGCGTAGGAGATTTCTGTTTTTCCTAGGCTGCAGTCATGCCCGCTGTCCCTCACCCACCCTCCACCGCTCCCTTTTGACAGATGCCAATTGGACAAGTCCTAGGACATTTCTGGGCAATGTCTTCGGAGATTTCCTTCGAAATGTGGCGATTTGCGTGAACTGGTTTGGAAGGTGCTCAATCGATAGTCTTTGGGGGTCACTGAAATTCAGTGGTGGGGTGTAGGAACCTCGAGATTTCCGAGAACTATGTTGGCGCCAGTTACCTGGTTTGCGGCCGTTCAAATGCGTCCGTACTATCAGCTGCGGCGGCTATGTACGGGCACGCTTCGGCGTGGTCGAGGTTCTCGGGACTCGATTTTCCTACCCCGTACATGGCTGCCACCCCTAGCCCGTAGGAAGGCTTTCGGCAGCTCCGTTTTTTCTTCCCGTGAGCTCGAAACCATGAAAACCATTCATCCTGATCCCCCCTACGAAAAACCAACCCCTCACCCCGACAACCGCTTCATGGCATTGACCGGCAACTGCACCGACATGCCCACCCTCTTCGTCGACACACACGCACCGCTCGACATTCTGATGGACGCCGCCAACTACCGAATCCGTGCCGTCACCCAGGTACTGGAAAACCTCTCCATGCGCGGTTCGATCGAGTGCGATTCCTTCATTCTCAGCGACTTTTCATTGCTCTGCGCCATCCCGTTGCGCGATGGCTGTGATGTGCTGGATGTGATCGGGCGACGGTTGCGGGCGCGCTGACCAGCCCAGTGGGAGACCCCTTGTAGGAGCGAGCCTGCTCGCGAAGGCGCAGTGTCAGGCGATGATTTATCGACGGGTACACCGCTTTCGGGAGCAAGTTCACTCCCACTGGATTTGTCCCTTCCCGCCCCGGCCGAGTACGAAAATGGTCTGGGATTAGAATCACAAGCTTCAATGCCGATTTATTCTAAAGACCTGTTATTTCTGACAGGTGCGAAGGCATCGCACCTGAAGGAACATTACGCACAGGCAGGACATACGGCAGCAGTATTTCACGAGCGATCGTTTAGCCCCAATGCCACGCCTCCACGGTAAAGCACATTTGGCCTATGCCGAGCCCCGGCTGAGTAGAAGCCACTGAAGCTCAGAAGACAGGTGCTTTCGCAAGGGTTGGTGTAGATCGGATCGCGGCGCTGGCCAGCACCGTATTCAAGCGGAGTATTGCGACACGACCGGGCACAGCCCCCAGGGTCGCAAAGACACAAACAAGAGGCGATCGAAATGGCTATGTTGATTTTGTACAACCTAAATCCAGATCTTCGGTTTGACGATTACAAACAGTGCGCGAGACAAGCCGGTTTGACCTATGAGGCAGCGGAGGTGCACACAGATAGTGGGACGCTGTGGTTTATGGATGCAACGTATCTCGGGGAGGATCTGGGCTCGACATCGGAGCTAGATTGGCCGGAAAAAGGGTTTTTCCCTGCGTTCACCCAACGCATACGCGAGCTCTCGGGTGCGAAGAACGATCTACAGGCGGCAGTAAGCCGCAGCGTGGCAGTGCCAACGCGGCATCCGCCGTCCTCTGCAAGCGGTGGATTGTCGTTGGGATTAAAGAGACCATCCGTCGTTGATTCGGGGAGAGGATCAGAGGATGTCGACGTTTTGTATCTCAACGTCGGCATGCCGGATTAGTTGCGATCAGTGTTGCGGGATCCCGATTAACTCAATCCGAACCCCACGATGCCCCTGCAACTCACCCGCTGCTGTACTCGCCATGTAGGGGTTGTGACATAACCGTTCCCGCCTGAACCGGTGAACCCGCAGCATCCGTGCGCGTGCGGCAGGAGGATTTGCACAGAACGTTCAGTCCCGTGAACAACGTGTCGCACGGAGCACATGGCTTAACCCAAGTGGCCCAGCGGCACACCCCGATTGCTCGCGAAGGCGGTGCATCAGTCAACAACGATGTTGAATGTGATGCCGCATTCGCGAGCAGGCTCGCTCCCACAGAGTTATCGGTTGTGTCGGGCCATCAGTGCCCGCGCAACCACTCGATAAACAGCGCAAACAACTCCGACTGCGATCCCACTTCCAGTTTCAGATACAGGTTCTTGCGGTGCATGCGCACGGTTTCCGGGGAGATGTTCATCTCGCTGGCCGTGGATTTCACCGAGTGACCTCGCAGGACCATGTGCGCCACTTCCCGCTCGCGTTCGGTGAGCAGATCACTGCCGAAATGCTCGAACGCGAATTGCACCCGGTGCTTGAGGTCGTCACGCAGGCCTTGTTCGTGATTGCACTGGATCTCGCTATTACGCAGCAGGCCACGGCGGCTGAATTCGCTGATGAATTCGCGCACCAGTGGTTCGACGGCGCGCAGCAGGTTCAGTTGATCGACCCGCAGGCATTCACCGCCGAAACCCTGATAGAGGCTGACGGAGATCTTGGTGTCGTTGCCCGTATCGACGATGTAGTAGCTGTCTTCCGAACAACCCGCGTTCAGGTAGAAAGCCTTGTAGTAGTCACTGTCGAAGAAGTTGTCCGGCGCAATCTCCTCCAGGTGATAGAAGCCTTGCGCCAACCCCTGCTCCACCGCCAGGCAGAACGGGTCGAGCAGGTAGCCCCCGGCAAAATAGCGTTCGAGTATCGAGACCTGATATTCCTGGGCAATCCCGCGCTGATACAGCAACTGGGGTGCGCGGTCCTTGCGCTCCAGGCTGATCATCATCGATTCGATGGACACCAGTTGCGCCAACGCCGACGCCAGGTATTGCAGGGCGTCGGGCTCATCGATATGGGCGAATGCCTCGCGCATGCCCCCATGCCATTTGTGCAATGCCCCGAAGGGCATCGCGATCAGCGTATCGTCGTTTGGTTTGCTCATGACCCGCAGTCTAGCGGGTGAACAGGCCCTTGGTAACAGCCTGACGGATGAAGTCATTGGCCGGCGTACTGGCCGCTCGCTTGAAGCTCGGCCGCCACTTCCAGGATGCACTCGCGCAGGATCTCGACGATCTCGTCCACCTGCTCATAGGTCAGGATCAGCGGCGGCGACATCACGTTCAGGTGCATGATCGGCCGCACCAGCAGTCCCCTCGCCTGGGCCCGCACGTGGATTTTCTCGCCGATATTGATCTCGTCGGCGAACAACGCCTTGGTGCGTTTGTCGGCGACGAACTCCACGCACGCCATCAGTTTCAGGCAGCGGACATCGCCCACCAGCGGCAGCTCCCGCAACGTGGCCAGGCGCTGCTCCAGATAGCCGCCGACATCGTCGACATGGGCCAGCAGGTTTTCCCGCTCAATGATCTCGATGTTCTTCAGCGCCGCCGTGCAGCACACCGGATGGCCGCTGTAGGTGAAACCGTGGGTGAAGCAGCGGCCCGTACCCGGCTCGGCGATGACCTTCCAGATGCGGTCGGAAAAGATGCACGCGCCCAACGGCAAGTACGCAGAGGTCAGCCCCTTGGCGGTGGTGATGATGTCGGGCTGCACGTCGAACACATCTTTTGACGCGAAGAACTTGCCCAGCCGGCCGAACGAAGTGACCACCTCGTCGGCGACAAACAGGATGTCGTAGCGCTGGCAGACTTCCCACATGCGCTTGAGGTAGCCCTTGGGCGGAATGATCACCCCGCCCGAGCCCATCACTGGCTCGGCGAAGAACCCGGCCACATTGTCCGCACCAATCGATAGGATTTTGTCTTCGAACTCCTTGACCAGGAATTCGAGGAACTGCGCCTCGTCCATGCCGTCCGGTGCGCGATAAGGGTTGGGGTTGGACACGTGGTGGATCAGCGGGTTGGCGTAATCGAACTCCGGCACCCGGTCGGCAGCCTTGTTGCCGATCGACATGGTCAGCGTGGTGGAGCCGTGATAGGCGTTGAAACGGGCGATGACGTGCTTCTTTTCAGGCAGGCCACGGCAGTTCTGATAGAACTGGATCAGGCGGTACGCGGTGTCCACAGCAGTCGAGCCGCCGGTGGTCAGGAACACATGGTCAAGGTCGCCGGGGGCCAGGCTGGCGAGTTTTTCGCACAACTGGATGGCGACGTTGTTCGACATGTCGGAAAACGGATTCGAATAGGCCAGTTGCCGTACCTGATCGGCGATGGCTTCGGCCATTTCCTCACGGCCCAGACCGATGTTGGTGCACCACATGCCGCCTACGGCATCGAGGAAGCGGTTGCCCTGGGTGTCATAGATGTAGGCGCCGTCGCCGGCAACGATGTTCAGCGAACCTTGTTCGGCGTGCTCGTCGAACATGTGGTAACCGTGCATGTGGTGGGCCTTGTCAGCCTTGACCAGTGCAGCCTCTTCAGCCGCCGAAAACGCTTTTTGAATTGGGGTAGCCATACCAAAACCTCAAACTGAACAATTAGACGATCAAATCCCGCTCTTCACCGTGCTCCAGACCCGCGTGATGGCGCGCATGTCTTTCGCGTCCTGGGTTTTCTGCGGGAAC
Source organism: Pseudomonas sp. G(2018) (assembly GCF_005502415.1). Classification (NCBI taxonomy): domain Bacteria; kingdom Pseudomonadati; phylum Pseudomonadota; class Gammaproteobacteria; order Pseudomonadales; family Pseudomonadaceae; genus Pseudomonas; species Pseudomonas sp. G(2018). The sequence goes on from NZ_SCOO01000039.1 coordinate 10,206, forward strand.
AGCCGTTGACGAATGTCTGCATCGGGATAAATCGCCGGGTTATCGCGTACGCTGGCATTGAGCAGAGGCGTTGCGGCCGCGTTGCTGTTGGCGTAATTGATGTAATCACTCACATCGGCGATCACCTGTGGCTGCATCAGGTACTTAAGAAACCTGTGGGCGTTGGCCACGTGGGGCGCGTCGGCCGGGATGTACAGGTTGTCGAACCAGATCAGTGAGCCTTCCTTGGGAATGAAATAGGCCAGGTTGATCTGCTTCTTCGCCTCTTCGGCACGGGCCATGGCGGTGGCGTAATCGCCGGACCAGGTCATGGCCATGCACACATCACCGTTGGGCAGGCTGGTCAGGTAATTCACCGAATCGAATTTGCGGATGTACGGCCGGACCGACAACAGCAACTCCTGGGCGGCCTTGAGGTCCGCCGGCGCGGCACTGCGCGGGTCGCGGCCGAGGTACTTCAGGGCCATGGGAATGACTTCGGTGGGCGCATCGAGCAGGGTGACGCCGCAGTCGGCAAACTTCGAAACGATCTTCGGATCGAAAATCATCGCCAGCGAACCGATCGGCGCATCCGGCATGCGCTCCTTGATCTTGTCGACGTTGTAGGTGACCCCGTTGCTGCCCCAAGTGTAGGGCGCCGAGTACGCAATTCCGGGGTCAAAGCCCTGCAAGTCCTGCAAGACTTTCGGGTCCAGATTGCTCCAGCCTGGCAGCAGCTTTTTATCCAGCGGCTGGAACACCTTGGCCTGAATCAGCGGTGGCGCGAGGGAGGCATTCAAGACGATCAGGTCATAGCCGGAGTGGCCGGTCAGCAGCTTGGCCTGCACCGTTTCGTAGGCATCGAAGGTGTCGTAGATGACTTTGATGCCGGTGTCCCTCTCGAAATTCGCAAGGGTTTTTTCACCGATGTAATCCGCCCAGTTGTACAGCCTGAGCGTTTTGCCGTCGCTCACATCGGCGGCGTGAGCGTGCAGGGTCAGCGGAACAACAAACAGACTGGAAATCACCTTAAGCAGTGTCTTGCCCATAGCAAATGCACCTTATCAAGCGAGTTCGGCTCTGGATGAGCGGATGAACCTACTATTGGGCGATTCAACTGGCGGCACCATACCCCGAATGGGTGTGTACGCCGGTTTGAGCCACCACATGGCAAAAAACATCAGTCCGGTTGACCCGTTTTGTCATAGCTGCGGGGTTTGCCTGCCGCTTAAAGTGGCCGCCGAATCGACTTTGCAGGCGCCAGCCATGACCAACCTGATCAAACAAGAACACCACGATGGCGTGCTGACACTGACCATCGACCGCTCCGACAAGCTCAATGCGCTGACCAACGCCATGTACACGCGGCTGGCCGACCTGCTGTTCGCCGCCGACGAAGACGAGGCGGTCCGCGTGGTGATCCTGACCGGTGGCCCGAATTGCTTTACCAGCGGCAACGACCTGGTGGATTTTTTGCGGGAACCGCCGACTCACCTGGACAGCCCGGCCTTCCGCCTGATGCGCGCCGTGACCCACCTGCAAAAACCGCTGATCGCAGCGGTGTGTGGGGCGGCCATCGGCATCGGCACGACTTTGCTGCTGCATTGCGATCAGGTACTGGTGACCCGCAACGCCAAGCTGCGCATGCCGTTCGTCAACCTGGGTCTGTGCCCGGAGTTCGGCGCCAGTCTGCTGTTGCCGCGCCTGCTCGGACAGGCCCGCGCGGCGCGTCTGCTGTTGCTGGGCGAAGGCCTCAATGGCGATGACGCAGTGGCATGGGGCCTGGCCAACCAAGCATTCGATGACGCAGTCCAATGCCTGGAAGCGGCGAACAAGATCGCCCAGCGCTTGCTGGCATTGCCCCAGGAATCCTTGCGCCAATCCCGGCAACTGATGAAGCAGGCCGGTATGGCCGAACTGCAAGCCACCCTGCGCGAAGAAAACTTGCTGTTCATCCAGCGCCTGAACACCGATGAGGCCAAAACGGCCTTGAACGCCCTGCTCAATCGCAGTACAGATAAGAATCCACCGAAAGGAAACCAGCCATGAACACTCCCGAAATCTACGTCGTCAGCGCCGCCCGTACCGCCATCGGCACGTTTGGCGGCTCGCTCAAGGATGTGCCCCTGGCCGACCTGGCGACCACGGCCGTCAAGGCTGCCCTGGAACGCGCCGCCGTGGACCCGGCCCTCGTCGGCCATCTGGTGATGGGCAACGTGATCCCCACTGAATGCCGCGACGCCTACATCTCACGCGTTGCCGCGATGAACGCCGGCATCCCGAAGGAAACCCCGGCCTACAACGTCAATCGCCTGTGCGGTTCCGGCCTGCAAGCCATCATCAGCGCGGCGCAGACGCTGTTGCTGGGCGATGCCGAGATCGCCATTGGTGCCGGTGCCGAATCCATGAGCCGCGGCCCGTACCTGCTGCCATCCGCCCGCTGGGGCTCGCGCATGGGCAATGTCCAGGCCGTCGACTACATGCTCGGCATCCTGCATGACCCGTTCCAGAACTTCCATATGGGCATCACCGCCGAGAACGTCGCCGCGCGCAATGGCATCACTCGCGAAATGCAGGACGCCCTGGCCTTCGAAGACCAGAAACGCGCGGCCCATGCCATCGCCAATGGCTACTTCGCCGAGCAGATCGCCACGGTCGAAATCCAGGATCGCAAAGGCACCAAGCTGTTCAATGTCGATGAACACCCGCGCGCCACCTCCCTGGAACAGCTGGCGCAAATGAAACCGGCGTTCAAGAAGGACGGCTCGGTCACTGCCGGCAACGCCTCCGGTCTCAACGACGGAGCGGCGGCCCTGGTCATGGCGACCGGTGCTGCGGTTCAGATCAACAACCTGCGCCCGCTGGCCCGCCTGGTCAGCTACGCCCATGCCGGTCTTGAACCGGAACTGATGGGCCTGGGTCCGGTTCCGGCCACGCGCATTGCACTCAAGCGTGCCGGCCTGACCGTCGCCGACATGGACGTGATCGAAGCCAACATCGCCTTCGCCGCGCAGGCTTGTGCGGTCAGTCAGGAACTCGACCTCGATCCTGCCAAGGTCAACCCGAACGGCTCGGGCATCGCCCTGGGTCACCCGGTGGGCGCGACCGGCGCGATCATTGCCACCAAGGCCATCCACGAACTGCATCGCACCAACGGGCGTTATGCGCTGGTGACCATGTGCATTGGTGGTGGCCAGGGGATTGCGGCGATTTTTGAGCGGGCTTGATAGCACGGCTCATCTACCAAACGAATAACCTGTGGCGAGAGAGCTTGCTCCCTCGCCACAGGTATTTGCCCTGAATAGGTAATAGCTGCTCAGGTCAGCCCCGCCCCCGCCATCAATCCCTCAGTCAACAACGCCACCAACGGCTGCACCAGATGCTGCGTCCGCGGCTCATCACCGATCACCGCAACCTCCGTGGACGGCAACGTCGGCAGCTTCTGCGACGGCTCGATGATCCGCATGCCTTCCTGCAAAAACGACGTGCCAAGGGCCGTCACCCCAAGCCCGGCAGCCACCGCCGCCTGAACCCCGCCAAGGTTGTTCGCCAGGCACGCCGACGACCACTCCCTCTGCACCGAAGCCAACGCCTCGACCATGATCGCGCGATAACCGCAGGGTGGTCGCATCAGCACCAGGCACAAAGGCCGCGCCGCTTCGATCTGGTAATCCTTGGCCGCCATCCACACCAACGGCTCGCGCCAGATCACCCGCCCCCGTTGCGCGGCCCCGCTCATCTTGCGCTTGGCGATGACCACATCCAGCAGCCCGGCTTCATGATCGGCCAGCAGGTCATTGCTCAGACCGGTGGTCAGCTCCAGTTCCAGGTCGGGATACAGCTTGTTGAAGCGCGACAGGAGCATGGGCAATTGCGTGGGCACCAGGTTTTCGGAGATACCCGGGCGCAGGGTGTTGACCGTCACCGGCGCCTTGATCCCGCGCATGAATTCATCAAAGTGCAGCAGCATTTTTCGTGCACCGGATGGCCGTCATCGTGCTGCTCCTGCATGTCCTGACCCCGGCCCATGGCGCTAGGCCGCCGGAAATCGTCATGGACATCCGCAGCCGCCTGCTGCCATCGACGTTGTTGCTGGCACCCTAAAAAGACGGGCAGACGAGTTGCGGCTCGTCCGCCCGCCAAAACGGGAAAGCTTCAATAGAGTTCTTTATGCACGCGATTGCTGGCAGACAGATCGGCGACAAAGGCCTGCGCGTCGTCCTCACCGAGTTGGCCAAAGGTCATGGCAATGTTCAGCAACGCCTGTTCGATGGCTCGTTCCAGATTGCTTTTGTTGCCACACAGGTACAGATGCGCGCCCTGGCCGAGCAATGCCCACAGGTAGGCGCCGTATTCGAGCATGGCGTCCTGCACGTAGTAGCGCGTGTCGGTGTCCCGGGAGAACGCCGTGATCACCTCGTCCAGCACGCCCTTGTTTTGCCAGTTTTCCAGGCGTGACTGGTAGAGGAAGTCCGATGCACGGCGGCGGTCGCCGAAGATCAGGCAGGTTTGCACGGGGCTGTTTTGTTGCTCGATCTGCTCCAGCAGGGCAATCAACGGCGCGATGCCGGTCCCGGTGCCAATCAGGACGACCGGGTGTTCGACCTGCCGTGGCAGGTGAAAGCGCGGGTTGCTGCGGGCAAATACCCTGGCCTCGGGGTGCAGCCCGGCAAGATGCCCGGTCGCGGTGCCACTGCGCGAGCGGCCGGCCATTTCATAGGCGATTTCGCGAATGCACAGGTCGACGTAGCCGGGGTTGTCGTGGGAGGCAATGGAATACGCTCGCGGCAGACAGTCGGGCAACCATTCGGCCAAGTCTTCCAGGCTCAAGTGCGCGGGCTCGCAAAAATCACCCAGCACGTCGAGTACGTCCCTGCCGTACAGATAGGCCTCAAGCTCCTTGCGGTTGCTGACCTTCAACAGGGTTTTCAAGGTGTCATGCCCGCTGACCCGGGCGATGTCGCGCAACAGCGATTTGCCCAGTTGTCGCAGCTCCTTGCTCGCCAACAGCGTGCGGGCATCCTCGCGATCGAACCATTCACCTATCTGTGCCAGCAGTTGCGGATCGTTTTGCGCCAAGACATAGAGGTTGTCGCCAGCGCGGTACTTGATGCCGCTGCCTTCGATGTCGAGGCGAATCTGCCAGGCGTAAGGCGCCGTGGCGTTAAGCCGGGTGCGCGAGATCACCCGCGCGGGCCATGCCGCGTTTTCACCGTAGGCGGTGACTTGCAGGTTCAACGTGCTGCCGGCGCGCCGATCGCCCTTGAGTACCGCTTCCAGGGCGGCGCACCAGGCATCGAAAAAGCCGTCGAAGTCGGTGTCCGCGTCCACCCGGTTGATCCAGGGTTTGGCCTGTTTTTGCAGCAGTGTGGCATCCAGGCTTTTGGTAAAGCCGCAGAACGTCGGGTAAGCCGTATCGCCCAGGCCGAAGATCGCATAGGGCTGGTCGATCAGTTTTTCATGTGCGATCAGTTGATCCAGGAAGCGATCGGCATTGCCCGGCGGTTCGCCATCACCGAAGGAACTGCAAACAATGATCAGCAGATCCCGCGGGGTCAGTGTGTCGAGCTTCAGGGAATTGAGATCCTGCACGGCCAATTCATACGGCTGCACACAGGTCAGGCGCAACAAGCGCTGCGTCAGCCCGTGAGCATTGCCGGACTCAGAGCCATAACCGATCACGATGCGTTCGATTAACTCTGGCATGGCCGTTTACCTGTCGTAGTGTTCGTCGAATTGCTCCTTGGAAAACTCCAGTGCTTCGAAGTCACTCATCAGGTCGTTGATCACCCGGCGGATGCTGATGTATTCGACGATATTGCCCTGCTCGTCGAACAGCGGTTGCACGGTGGTGTCGACCACGTACAGGCCGCCGCCCTTGCCGACGTTGGGGATCACGCCGGTCCAGATCTCGCCTTTTTTGATGGTGTCCCACATCTGCTTGTACGTGCTCTTGGGCACGGAAGGATGACGAACCACACTGTGGGGTTGGCCCAGCAATTCCTCCTTGTTGTAACCGGTGAGCTTGCAGAACAGGTCGTTGACGTAGGTGATGTTGCCTTGCAGGTCCGTGGTGGAAATCACCATGACGTTTTCCAGTGCGCTCAAGACTTTGGCGTTGATGGCTTGCATTGTGTTGCCCCTCGATTGATTGAAAGTTTTTCCAGCGAATTCAAATCTGGCCAACGCACGGCTCGGGCATCTATTTTTTAATCGTTATAAATCAGTCAATTAACTGATGGTGGTGCTGAGAAAAAAGAGGACCCGACCCATGAGCGGACCCTAAAAAGGAGTTCGTGGTTTGCTTCAAAAGCAGCGACAGCTTCAGCTGTCCTGAGGCACCAGGCGCGGACCTTTGCGAGTCACTTGCTGACCGGGCTCGAAGCGGGCATTGGGCGAGCGCACGGTGCTGATTTCGCCCTGGGCGTCCTTCACCTCGTAAGCGGTTTCCGTGAGGCTGGCGGCTTCCTGTACCGAGCTGCCGGCAAAGAACCCGGCGCCAGCGCCGACCAGTGCGCCTATTGGCCCACCGACGGCACCGACCATCATGCCGGTCAGGGCACCGTAACCTTTGCCGGCGGTGGTATCCGGCACTTCGCGGACGACTTGATCGGCCATGCACAGGGGGGAAAACAACAGGCAGAGCGTGAAGCTGAAGGGGATGGAACGGGACATGGCGAATTCCTGCTTCGGTTGCGTTGTCTGAATTATTTCACGAAGCATGCCAATTATTTTATCCTTTAATTTCAATCACTTATAGAATTTAGATGTCTTTATGACAACCACGAAAATAGTCGTTTTGACACTTAAGATGTCATTACGACTAATTTATCTTTCCATATTTCCAGCAAACAAATGACACAAACGGAAGGCGGAGACAGTCATTTGGGAAATGTCCCACAGCCAGAGTTTGAGTTTCCCGGTAGGGTCAAGGCCCCCAGCCGAATTCGGAATCCCCAAGGAAGAAAAAGCATGACTAAAAAGGCAGTTATCGTTTTCAGTGGTGGACAAGACTCGACCACCTGCTTGATCCATGCACTGGCGCTCTACGATGAAATCCACTGTATTACTTTCGACTACGGGCAACGCCATCAAGCAGAAATTGAAGTGGCGCAGCAACTCTCTAAAACCCTTGGGGTGAAAGTACACAAGGTGCTGGACACTAAAGTGTTGAATGAACTGGCGATCAGCAGCCTGACCCGCGACAACATCCCGGTTCCCACTACCAACAGCTCTGGAGAAAAACTGCCGAGTACGTTCGTACCCGGCAGAAACATTCTGTTCTTAACTCTGGCGTCCATTTACGCCTACCAAGTACAAGCGCAGACGATCATCACCGGCGTCTGTGAAACCGACTTTTCCGGCTACCCCGATTGCCGGAATCAATTCGTAAAAGCCCTGAACACAGCCATTGAGTCAGGAATGAACTACGCCCTGCACATAGAAACGCCGCTGATGTGGCTGAACAAGGCCGAAACCTGGGCCTTGGCTGATCACTACGGCCAGCTGGAATTCGTCCGCGATCACACCTTGTCTTGCTACAACGGGATAAAGGGTAGCGGATGCGAAAAATGCGACGCTTGTAAGCTTCGCGCCAAGGGACTGAGTTACTTTCTGGAGAACAAAACGGGAACGATGGAAAGCTTGAATAAAAAAATAAATCTGAGGTAACTCGTAAGTTTCGGGGCATGAATCCATATCAATTGATTCATGCCCCACCTCTCATGAAGCCTAATCTGCTGTTACGTACGTCCTGAACAGCGATCTTGCTCCGTAAGCAGGCAGCACATTGAAAACAGCGAAACACATTTTTATGATGATCTGAACATAAACCATGACAAGAACTTCTTCACTCCCCAAAACCCCATAAAATGCAATAAAGCAAAAAATAAAGCTATCTATTATCACCGCAAAAAAAGTACTAAAAAACACTCGCAAGAACAAAAACCGCGAATTAGTTAGCTCTTTTATTTTGCATAGTAAATACGAGTTAACATATTCCGAAAAAAGAAAAGAGACCGACGAGGCTACCAACACGGATGAAACATGACCCACGACCTCGCTATAGGGCCCATCAAGCTTCCACCCCGCCAAACCCGGAAGATGGCTTGCCGCAGAAAGCGCGACCAAAATAACCGCATTACTTACGAAGGAAAAATATATTGCTCGTCTTGCTAGCTTTAGCCCATAGGATTCATTCAAGAGATCGACGATCAAGAACGTCAGCGGATAAAGAAAAACGCCAGGCGTCACGACAACATCAAGATATTCAATATAAATAAGTTTGACCGCTGCAATATTGGTAAAAACATAAAGACAGAGCAACGCCAGATTGAGAACGACATAGGTCATCCACGACCTTTCATGACGATCGCTTATTTCATAGACAGTCAAGGCACCACCACCCGAGTAAAACTTCCTATAAACATCCTTTATTTCTATTTTACTTAAATTATCCAAGAGCTCGCTTTTGAGCAAATCGCTCAGCTTTATCTTGATAATTTTCCCCGTGGAAACAACCATTATGACAGCATTGTTTTTGGCATTCTCAAACCCCAGGAGCTTGAATCTGCTGTTTTCAGGATCAATGCCCATTGAATCTCTCCTCGATCACTTCGCCCACAACTCGAAAGACATTTAAATCCAAGACAGGATCACGGGTTATAAACAACTTTCCTGTACCGTAGCCGTACACCAATTTCTCTTTATCACTGGCTGGCATTCCTTTCTTGACTATCAATAAATCACCCACCTCATTAAACCCGTTGATCTCAGCCTCCAACAGTACCCCGACCAAGTTGCAAGCCATACCAAAATAATAGGTGAGCGGATAAGTTGCAGCCAGCTCGCCGATTCTCTTGTCGAGACACTGTAAAAGCATACTTTCCCTTATGATAGGCACTGCTGCGGGATTGGTATTCCCCTGTAGAGAGATACTGCTTTCTACTATCTCCTTCGCTTCGAAATCCACCGTCTCTATTTCTTTGTACGACACACCAAAAAAATCAGAAATCTTGCGTATGGTCGATTGCTGTACGTTGACAACCCGCCCTTCCAAAATGTTGTAGATCGTTGTTCTGGTTAAGCCACTGGAGCTGCACAATGACAGCTGCGTTTCGCCACGGCTTTTTATCAGATACTTAATATTACTTTTCAATTTTTCGGTTCTTTCTTTCTTGTGCATGAGTTAATTACCAGTTGATCACTCTGATCGAATGCTTACGCAGGTGACGATTTTCAGACCAGGCCCTGCACGCTGATTTTTCGCGAATAACAATATTGCAAGCACTACAACAAACCGTCAAATAATGATTGACATCTCCACTCCACACTTTATTCCTACAGACCCATCTCACCCACACTGAAGACGTTTCTGTCAGATACCAGAACGTCATACAGAGAACTAACTTACAGATACATGGAAGCAATAAAAACATGAATCATTTAATTACATAGATGTTCAGTTTTTTGATTAAATAATTTGAATTTTCTGGTAATAAATTACCGGTCAGCCAACTTACTCATTGCCGTCAACCAGCCCTAATTGACGGTAGGGACTGGCACATCTCAACTTTGCAAGGAGCTCGCACATGAAAAAAACCACCCCCAATTCCCCGCAATCACCTGAGCCTTCAGCTGTCGACGCAATCGATATCACCAAACTCTCCAACATTACCGAACCCCTCGTCAGCGCACGCCTGCGCAACCCGAACCGCCCTGACCCCGTCAGTCATGTCTTCACTATCATTCCAAACATCGACACCGAGTCCTTGCTCTGTCATGCCTGTGAAACCCTCGCCTCCCTGAATGTCATGGCCACTGATCTTGCGTGCGAACTGGAAGGTTCGCGCCGAAACGTCATGCTCGCGATTCAGCAACTGGCGGTGCTGGGCGAATTGTTGGTCAACCGGGCGCTGGATAATCTCGACCCGCCTGGCTGCGTAACTGAGGCTCGGCCGTAACACAGCGAGTGACCACTGATGTTGATCGTTCCCCGCTGTACACGAGAACGATCAACCCCTTGTGGGAGCGATCAAATCACGCAAACCACGCTTTGATGTTTTCACCCTGCAACTGGTCGCTTTACATCAATCCGCCCTCCTCCCCGCCCCCTAGATTAGGTCCCACAACCAGGCCGTACCGTGCGGCGCCAGTCACCGAGGAGATCGCCCCGATGCACAATGTCCAGAACCTCAAAGCACAAAGCTCGATCGACGGCTGGGATCATCAGGACCCGGAAGAAGCCTTCACCCTGCCCTCGCGCTACTTCTACGACGAGACCCTGTTCAAGGCCGAGCGCGACAACATTTTCATGCACGCCTGGCATGTGGCCGGGCACGTCAGCGAGTTTGCCGAGCCGGGTCAGTTCGTGGTGACGGATCTGTTCGACCAGAGCGTGGTGGTGGCGAAGAATCGTCAGGGGCAGATCCATGCGTTCCACAACGTCTGCCAGCATCGCGGCAATCGTCTGCTTGAGGAACGTCGCGGTACCACCGGCGGTGTGGTGCGTTGCGCCTATCACTCGTGGTGCTACGAAATGGACGGCAGCCTGCGCAGCGCACCCCGTTGCGAGAAGATGAAAAACTTCGAGTTGCAGCAGTTCAATATTCCGCAGATCCGCACCGAGGAAATGGGCGGTTTCATTTACTTCAACCTCGACCCGGCGGCGCCGTCGCTGCGGGATTTGTTCCCCGGTGCCGATGAGGAAATGCGCCGGGTATTTCCGGACTTGGCCAACATGCGCCTGATCGAAGAACAGGACGTGATCGTGCCGGCCAACTGGAAGGTGATCATGGACAACTCCATCGAGGGCTATCACTTCAAGCTGTCGGGGCCTTGCCATATCGACCTGGCCAAGCTGATCGACTTCAAGGGTTACCAGCTGACCAAACGCGACAACTGGTGGACCTACATCGCCCCGGCCAACCTCACCGTGACCGAAGCCTACGGCGTGCCATTGCGCAAGGATCTCAACCCGGACGAATGCTTCTTCAACATCGGCATGTGGCCGAACAACACCTTCTACACCTTCCCGTTCTCGGAGTTCCTGGGCTCGTTCATCATGATTCCGCTGGACGCCGAGCGCTCGCTGCTGCGGTTTGGTTACTACTCCAACAATGCCGAGACCGCAAAGGTCAGCGAGTCCTGCATGAAGTGGATGAACGAGGACCTGGGACCGGAGGACATCGCACTGAACATCTCGGTGCAGAAAGGCCTGCATTCGCTGGGCTACGACCAGGGCCGCTACATGATCGACGCCCAGCGCAGCAATGAGAGCGAGCATCTGGTGCATCACTTTCATCGGTTGGTGTTTAACGGGATTCATGGGCCATCGTCGAACTGAAACGCGGTCCCACAGGTTCCGTAGTCGCTTCATCCGCTGTTCATTGAAGGAGCACCCCGAACCATGGCCAACCATGAGTTTGATTACCTGATTGTGGGCGCAGGGTCTGCGGGCTGCGTGCTGGCCAACCGCCTGGGCGAAGATCCGGCGGTGCGGATTCTGCTGCTGGAGGCCGGGCCTGCGGACAAGAGCTGGACCATTGACATGCCGTCCGCGGTGGGGCTGGTGGTCGGTGGCACACGCTACAACTGGAGCTATAGCTCAGAGCCTGAACCGTACCTGGACGGTCGTCGCATCGGCACGCCGCGAGGCCGGACCCTGGGCGGTTCGTCGTCGATCAATGGCATGGTTTACATCCGCGGCCATGCCCGGGATTACGATGCCTGGGCCGAACAAGGTTGCGAAGGCTGGCGTTATCAAGAAGTGCTGCCGTACTTCAAACGTGCGCAGACCCATGCCGACGGCGCGGACGATTACCGCGGGGCGACCGGGCATCTGCATGTCACCCCCGGCGATACGCAAACGCCATTGTGCGCGGCGTTTCTCGCAGCCGGTGTCGAGGCCGGGTATGGCTTGAGCAGCGACCTCAACGGTTATCGCCAGGAAGCCTTTGGCCCGGTGGACCGCACCACCCGCAACGGCCGTCGCTGGAGTACTTCGCGCGGTTATCTGCGCGAAGCGCTGGGCCGGGGCAATGTGCAGGTGCACACCGACGCACTGGCGTTGCGCATCCTGTTCGACGACCGGCGCGCCATTGGCATCGAGTACGAACAGAACGGCGAAATTCACACGGCCCACGCCCGCCGCGAAGTGCTGCTGACCGCCGGTGCGATCAATTCGCCACAGCTGTTGCTGCTGTCTGGCGTAGGCCCGGCGGCGGAACTGCGCGACCTCGGCATCGCAGTCAAACAGGATCTGCCCGGTGTCGGCCGGCGCCTCAACGACCATCCCGACACCGTCGTGCAGTACCTGTGCAAGAAACCGGTGTCGCTGTATCCCTGGACCACCGCGCCGGGCAAATGGTGGATAGGCGCACGCTGGTTCGTCACCCACGACGGGCTGGCGGCGAGCAACCATTTCGAAGCCGGGGCGTTCATTCGCTCCCGGGCCGGGGTCGAACACCCCGATCTGCAACTGACCTTCATGCCGCTGGCGGTAAAACCCGGCAGTGTCGATCTGGTGCCGGACCACGCCTTCCAGATCCATATCGACCTGATGCGCCCCACCAGTCTGGGCTGCGTCACACTCAATAGCGCCGACCCTCGACAGCCACCGCGCATCCTGTTCAATTATCTGAAAACCGAGCAGGATCGAGCCGACATGCGCGCCGGCGCGCGACGGGTGCGCGAGATCATTGCGCAACCGGCCATGGCGGCGTTCAGGGGCGAAGAACTGGTGCCCGGCCCGCAAGCGCAAAGCGACGAAGCACTGGATGCCTGGGCCAGGCAAGTCACGGAAACCGGCTACCATGCCAGCGGCACTTGCAAGATGGGGCCGTCGAGCGATGCCGAAGCGGTGGTCGACCCACAATTGCGCGTGCATGGCCTCGATGGCTTACGGGTGGTGGACGCTTCGATCATGCCGGTGATTGTCAGCGGCAACACCAACGCGCCGACGGTGATGATCGCGGAAAAGGCCAGCGACATGATTCGCGGCAGGCAACCCTTGCCGCCCTCCGAGGCACCGGTATGGATTCATCCGCAATGGCAGACACGGCAACGATAGAGATCAGTCATGAGCAGTCAGTCGTCCAGTCATACAGAAAACCGATTCACCTGGCGGCGCGGCGATGTCGCGCCCATGCGCGTGGCGGTGTTGCTGTTGCCGTCGTTTTCCAACTTCGGCCTGGCCGCCGTGCTGGAGCCCTTGGCCATTGCCAACTGGTTGAGTCAGCGCCAATTGTTCCAGTGGTCGCTGTTGTCGCTCGATGGCGAACCGGTGCAGGCCAGCAACGGCCTGACCACCGTCGCCAACGACGGTTTGAAGGCCGACCAGGGGTTTGATGTATGCCTGGTGATTGCCAGTTTCGATGTGCACAAACACAGCCGCAACCTTGCGCTCAAGAGCTGGCTGCGCAAGCAGGCGCTGTTCGGCGCGGTGTTGATGGGCGTGGAAACCGGCACCGAGTTACTGGCTGCCGCTGGCGTGCTTGATGGTTATGAAGCCGCCGTGCATTGGGACAACCTGCAGGGTTTTCAGGAAAGCTATCCGCGGGTCCACGCCAAGCCGCAGCTCTACACCCTGGAACGCCAGCGCATGACCTGTGCCGGCGCGACAACGACGCTGGACATGCTCCTCGGCTGGATCGGCCAGAGCATCGACAGCGAGCTGGCACGGGAAATCGGCATGCACCTGTTGATGGGCCAGGTGCGTGCGCCGGCGGACAATCAGCTCGACGGCGGCCTGACCAACACCGGCCTGTACGGCAGCAAGATTCGCCGCGCCGTGCAGTTGATGGAAAAGGCCCTGGAGGAACCGCTGGATTGCGAGGCGATTGCCGGCCAGGTCGGGCTGTCGCGGCGGCAACTGGAGCGGCAATTCAAGCATCAGACCGGTCTGTCACCGCTCAAGTACTACATCACCTTGCGGCTGGCCAAGGCCCACAGTTTGCTGCAACAGACGCGCCTGAGCGTGGCACAAGTGGCGGCCTGTTCCGGATTCGGTTCGCTGGAACACTTTTCCCGCACCTACCGCGCGCGCTTCGGCTGTCCGCCCAGTGAAGACCGCAGCCAGGTATGGACCGCCCCGGTGATGCGCCAGCCGCTGCGCAAGGAGCAGCGGCCGGCCGAGGCGGAGTGATTTTCACAGGCGATAGTTCGGTTCTTCTTCGTCCAGTATCCCCATCAATGCATTGAAATGCTTGTCGGCAAAGCCCGGATAGTCGAGCCATTGCCGGCAGGTCTTGCGCGCGATTTCGTCGCTGGCGATGCGCAGTTCGCGGCCGGTCGACAACGCAGTGATGTAGCTTTCGCAGGCCCGCTCGAAGTAATACAGATCGTCGAACGCCTGGGCGACACTCGGTGCCGCGACCAGCACGCCGTGATGGCCCATCAACAGAATCGGTTTGTCCCCCAGCAGGCGGCTGACCCGCTCGGCCTCGTCCCCCAGGCCCATGCCGTCGAAGCCATCGTCGATGACCACACGCTCGAAAAAGCGCATGCAGTTCTGCTCGATCGGCGGCAGGCGTGAGTCCTTGAGACACGCCAACGCCGTCGCGTATTTGGAATGGGTATGCAAGATGCAGCGGGCGTGGGGCTGGTTGCGGTGCAAGGCACTGTGCAAGGCCCAGGCAGTGATGTCCGGCGCGTCGGGTCGATCAAGGCTGGCTGGTTCATCGGCATTGACCAGCAGCAAGTCGCTGGCCTTGATCCGCGAGAAATGCTTGCCGTACGGGTTGATCAAGAACTCGCGACCGTCCCCCGACACCGCCACGCTGAAGTGATTGGCGATGGACTCGTGCAGGTTCAGCCGCGCGGCCCAGCGGAACGCGCAGGCCAGGCGGATTCTCAGTTGCTCGACAGGTTGATTCATTCCGGGCTCCACAGAGGTTGATCGATCGTCTGGCAGTGTAGGGATACGTCTTGCGCGCACTTGACGGGAAACGACATTGGCTGCCGTTATTTCGCAGCGCCGCGACCGTGAGAAAACGGCGTGGATATGCCGCGTTTGATCAAGAGCAGCGCCGCGGGCAGCGCCATAGTGACGACCACGACCCACTTGGCTGGAGACGCACATGCTGCAGATTCGTTTGTTCATCGCGGGCAGTTGGCAGGCGCCACAGGCGCAGCGGTATCGCGATGTGATCAACCCCGCCACCGAAGAAGTCCTGGCACAGGTGGCCGTCGCCGACGCAGCGGACGCGCAACGGGCGATGAGCGCCGCGCGCCAGGCGTTCGATGACGGTCCCTGGCCGACGATGCCGGTCACCGAGCGTGCGCAGCTGATGCAGAAAATAGCCGCGCTGATCGAACAGGACAGCGAGCACCTGGCCCGCCTGGAAACCCTCAATGCCGGCAAGACGCTGGTCGAAAGCCTGGCTGACATCGGCAACGTGGTGGCGACATTCCGCTACTACGCGGCGCTGCTGGAAAGCGAAAGCGCCAGCGTCAACAGCCATGCGCCGGCCCATGTCATCAGCTTCAACCAGCGCGAGCCGGTGGGCGTGTGTGCCTTGATCGCCCCGTGGAACTACCCGCTGCTGCAAGCGGTGTGGAAGATCGCTCCGGCCCTGGCCGCCGGCAATACCGTAGTGTTCAAACCCAGCAGCCTGACGCCGATGACAGCCCATCGCTTGACCGCACTGCTGGCGCAGGCCGGGTTACCTGAGGGTGTATTCAATCTGCTGTGCGGCCCGGGCGATGTCGGCGAATTGCTCGCTGCCAGCCATGACGTCGACCTGGTGTCGCTGACCGGCGGCGCCGGGGCCGGCGGCAAAGTGATGCGCGCCGCCAGCGGTAACTTCAAGCGCGTGGCGCTGGAACTGGGTGGCAAGAATCCGAACATCGTGTTTGCCGATGCCGATTTCGACGTGGCGCTGGATCAGGCGTTGAACGCGGTGTTTTTCAATGCCGGGCAAATCTGCTCTGCCGGCTCGCGACTGTTGGTCGAAGACGGCATTCATGACCGGTTTATCGACGCACTACGCCAACGCATCCTGAACATTCGCCTGGGCAACGGCCTCGATCAATCAACGCAAATGGGTCCGCTGATTTCCGCCGGCCAGCGCGATCTGATCCTTACGATGATTGCCGGTGCTGTCGAACAAGGTGCGACCTTGCTGGCCGGCGGGACCATTGCGGAGCAGTTCGAACGCGGCTTCTGGTTGCGCCCGACCTTGCTGGGCAACGTCACCGCCAAGATGCGCATCGCCCGGGAAGAAATCTTCGGTCCGGTGATCACTGTCGAACGCTTCAGCGGCGAAGCCCAGGCCCTGCAACTGGCCAACGATACACCTTACGGCCTGGCGGCCGGCGTCTGGACCCAAGACATCGGCAAGGCCTACCGCATGGCCAAGCGGCTGCGGGTTGGCACTCTGTGGATCAACGACTACAACGCAGCCTTCCCGCAAGCGCCATGGGGCGGCTACAAGTCCAGCGGCATCGGCCGCGAACTGTCCCGGGCCGGGCTCGATGAGTTCACCGAACTCAAGCACATCTACCTCAATACCGAACCGGCGGCGCTGAACTGGTTTGGTGTGGATCAGCCGGGCTGAAGGTACTGGCAGGTATTTCTGCACTTAAAACAATAAGAAAACCGCTTCAAAAAAAAAACGCTGCCGACGTTACCCTTGAGGAGTTGATCCATGAAAGCCATGCTTTTGTTTGCATCCCTCGTTTTGCCGTTGCACGCCCTGGCCGCCGAACCGGAGTCCTGCGCCACGGTGCGTTTCTCCGACGTCGGCTGGACCGACATCACCGTCACCACCGCCGTCGCCAGCGAAGTTCTGGAATCACTGGGCTACAAAACCAAAACCACGTTGCTGTCGATTCCGGTGACCTACCGCGCCTTGTCCTCCGGCAAGGAGCTGGATGTGTTCCTCGGCAACTGGATGCCTACCACCGAAAACGACATCAAGCCCTACCGCGACGCCGGCACCGTGGAAACCGTGCGCGCCAACCTGCATGGCGCCAAATACACCTTGGCGGTGCCCGATTACGTGTACGACGCCGGGCTCCACGACTTCGCCGACATCGCCCGATTCAAGGACAAACTCAATGGCCAGCTCTACGGGATCGAACCGGGCAACGACGGCAACCGGCTGATCCAGAGCATGATCGACAAGAACGCCTTCGGCCTGAAGGACTTCAAAATCGTCGAGTCGAGCGAAGCGGCGATGCTCTCGCAAGTCAAACGCGCCACGCGCAAGAACGAATGGATGGTGTTCCTCGGCTGGGAACCGCACCCGATGAACACCCGCAACAAGATGAAGTACCTCAGTGGCGGTGACGAATACTTTGGCCCGAACTTCGGCCAGGCCACGGTCTACACCAACGTGCGCAAGGACTACCTCAAGGAATGCAGCAACGTTGGCAAACTCCTGCAGAACATGGAGTTCAGCCTGGCCATGGAGAACCAGTTGATGGACGCGGTGTTGAACCGGAACCAGAAGCCACGGGCGGCGGCAAAGGCGTGGTTGAAGGCCAATCCGGCGGTGCTGGAGGCTTGGCTTTCGGGGGTTAGCAGTCGGGATGGCAAGGATGGGTTGGCGATGGCCGGTGCGCGGTTGGCGAGCCAGTAACCGGCAACAACGATCAAAAATGTGGGAGCGAGCCGGCTCGCTCCCGCCACGGATGTTCAGTGCTGATGACTTATCGGTTCCTGCCGCAGAGCAATAAAATCGCCGCACCACACAGCATCAATGTCTCCCCCAACGCCTGCCCCCAAGACACCAGCATCAACCCGCCGCCAATCAACAGGTAATAGAGCAAACCGAACAGCGCACCGGCGGTGCCCAACCGATCGCCGTAATTGATCAGTGCCGAACCCAGGATGTTCGGGATCGCCATGCCGAACGCCAGCACCACCAACAACATCGGCAGCACGAACAAGACGTTTCGTTCCAGGACCCACACACCGCTGGCCCCCAACAACATGAGCGCCGCCGCCAGCTGAACCAGCTGCGCCCCGCTGAGCCCCCGATGAAGCAGCCGCCTGTTGAGCCAGGCACCGAGTCCCGAGCCAAGGGCCAGGATGACGCCGCTGTAACCGAACACTTGTGTGCTCAAACCGAGTTGCTCAAATACGAACGGGCCAAGGCTGTAGTAGCTGAACAGAGCAATGTTGAACAGGGCCACCAGGAGCGTCGAGCGCCAGATACTGAGGTCACACAGCATTGTCCACAGCGTCTCGAGCAGCGCTGGCGTCCTTACCTCCGGCGGTCGGGTTTCCGGCAAGTCCCGCAGGCACCAGAGCCACAGTCCCAGGGACACCAGCAACAGACAGGCCAGTACACCGCGATAACCGAAGGCATGCACCAGGTTCGCCCCAGTGAAAAGACCGATGGCCGGGCTGGCTGCCAGCGCGATCCCCATCAACGAAAACACTTTTGCCAGATCCGCTCCCTGGAACCGATCGCGCAGCACGGTCTGTGTGACGACCGAGCCCACTGCAGCCCCGAACGCACCGAGCGCCTGGGCGATCAACAGCGCATCGAAGGTACCGGCACCGAGCGCCAACGTCGAAGCGCCGGTGTACAGCGCCAATCCGGCAAGCATCGCCGGGCGACGTCCGATCAGGTCACACAACCGCCCCCACACCACCACGCCCAATGCAAACGCCAGAAAAAACACCGACAGGATCTTCGTCACTTGTTGCGGGCCGACGACAAAGGCATGGCCGATATCCGTCAGCGCCGGGCTGTACAGGGTTTGCGCAATCTGTGGAAACATCAGCAGGGCAATCGCCAGGCCGAGGAACTTCTTACCCATCATGACCACTTCACTCTTCAGGAAAACTGCACCGCAGCTTAAGAAGTCGTGACTGGCGTATTATCGAAATCCTGACATTTTATCCTGCAAATCGGACAAACCATGGCCTGGCTGGATGCCCACGCACCCTTCGACCCCGATAGTTTTGATGCCCCGGTTATCGGGATTGCCGCGACCTTGGGCGATCACGACTCCGGAACCCACCACCATCGACGCGGGCAGTTGCTGTTCACCCGCCAGGGTTGCACGCGCATTACCCTGGCGCAGCAGTTGTGCTTGTTGCCACCCTCGCGCGCGGCCTGGATTCCGCCGGGCATTGCACACCGGGCGGTCATGCAGCACAGCGTCGATTACCGCTCCATCTATCTGACACCCACCTTGTGCGCAAACTTGCCGCAGCAGGTCTGCGTGATGGAAGTCAGCCCCTTGCTTCGAGCCGTGCTGGAAGCGATCGCCCAGGCCGACTTCGACATCAATTGGCAACAGGGCAAATACTTCCATCTGCTCGGACTGTGCCTGAGCGAAATCCGCGACGCGGCCCTGCAACCCATGCTGCTGCCCTTGCCCTCGGATAAACGCCTGGCCCCGCTGCTCGCCTGCGTGGAGCAATTGCCGCCGCAACTTCAGGTGCTGCAGAAACAGATTGGCGCCAGCGGTCGTACCATAGGCCGGATCTTCCAGCGCGAAACCGGAATGAGTTATCAGCAATGGCGCCAACAGTGGCGCCTGATGCGCGCCATCGAATTGCTTTGCACCGGGCGCAACATCGGCTACAGCGCCTTCGAACTGGGGTTCGCCAGCGATAGCGCTTTCATCGCGTTCTTCAAGGACATGACCGGCACAACACCCGGCGATTGGCTCAGATAGCACCTGACGACCGGCAGCAAAAATAAATTGCGACTAAATATGACATGCGTCATATTACGTACGTAATTAAATGCCGTTTCCTACAGGTAATCCTTCATGACCAGCATGCCTAACGTTGAAACCGACCTTGCCGTGCCGGTGACCACCCCCAAGCCTCCCCTGCTCAAACGCCTGCTCCTGCCGACACTGGGTATTGCTGCACTGGTGCTGGCCGGTGTCTACGCCACGCACTGGTGGACCACCGGCCGTTTCATCGAGGAAACCGACGACGCCTACATTGGCGGCGACGTAACGGTTATTGGCTCGAAGGTCGCCGGTTACATCGACGAAGTGCTGGTCACCGACAACCAGAAGGTCAAGGCCGGCGATGTGCTGATCCGCCTCGACGCCCGGGATTACCGCGCCAACCTGGCCAAGGCCGAAGGTGCGGTGGCGGCTGAAGAAGCCCTGCTGGCCAACCTCGACGCCACCGAACAGCTGCAACAAGCCGTCATCGGCCAAGCCCGCGCCGGCATCGATGCCGCCGGTGCCGAAACCGCCCGTTCGCGGGATGACGATGCTCGCTACAAAAAACTGGTCAGCACCAACGCCGTTTCTGTGGAAAGTGCTCAACGGGCCAACGCTACATTCAAGACCGCACAGGCTCAAAGCAGCCGCGCCCAGGCTGAACTGCTGGCGGCGCAACGGCAGTTGAACGTCATCGCTACGCAGAAACAACAAGCCCGCGCCGCGTTGATTCAAGCCAAGGCCGAGCGAGACCTGGCGCAATTGAACGTCGGCTACACCGAACTGCGGGCACCGGTGGACGGGGTGATCGGTAATCGTCGGGCGCGGGTCGGCGCCTATGCCCAGACCGTTTCGCAACTGCTGTCGGTGGTGCCATCCAGTGGTTTGTGGGTCGATGCCAACTTCAAGGAAGACCAGCTGGCACGCATGCTGCCCGGCCAGCGGGTGGTCATTCATGCCGACGTGCTTTCGGGGCAGGAATTCCACGGTCATCTCGACAGTCTTGCACCAGCCAGCGGTTCGCAGTTCAGCGTGCTGCCACCGGAAAATGCCACCGGCAACTTCACCAAGATCGTGCAGCGGGTGCCGGTGCGCATCCACCTCGATCCAGCCGACAGCGTGCTCGGCCATCTGCGTCCCGGCCTGTCGGTCACCGCCAAAGTGGACACCCGCAAGGAACCTGAAACCCCGGCCGTGGCCAGCGCGCCATGAGTCGCGTCCTCGCCGCCCCGGCGCAACCGTTCAATGCCGCTAACATGGCCACGGCGACCAAGGTTTTCGCCTTCGCCAGCATGTGCATCGGCATGTTCATTGCGTTGCTGGATATCCAGATTGTCTCGGCATCGCTGCGCGACATTGGCGGCGGGCTTTCAGCCGGAACCGACGAAACCGCCTGGGTGCAAACCAGCTACCTCATCGCCGAAATTATCGTGATCCCGCTGTCCGGCTGGTTGTCGCGGGTGTTCTCCACGCGCTGGCTGTTTTGCGCCTCCGCCGTGGGCTTTACCCTGACCAGCCTGCTCTGCGGCATCGCCTGGAACATCCAGAGCATGATCGCCTTCCGCGCCCTGCAAGGGTTTCTTGGCGGTTCGATGATTCCCTTGGTGTTCACCACGGCGTTCGTTTTCTTCACCGGCAAACAACGGGTGATCGCCGCCGCGACCATCGGCGCGGTGGCTTCGCTGGCACCGACCCTGGGGCCGGTGATTGGCGGCTGGATCACCGACATATCGTCCTGGCACTGGCTGTTCTACATCAACCTGGTGCCGGGGATCTTCGTCGCCGTGGCGGTGCCGATGCTGGTGAAGATCGACCAGCCAGAGCTCTCGCTGCTCAAGGGCGCCGACTATCTGAGCATGATATTTCTGGCGCTGTTTCTCGGCTGCCTGGAATACACCCTCGAAGAAGGTCCGCGCTGGAACTGGTTCAGTGACAGCACCATTCTCACCACCGCGTGGATCAGCGGCCTGGCCGGCCTCGCCTTCATCGGCCGGACCCTGCACGTCGCCAATCCGATCGTCGACTTGCGCGCCTTGAAGGATCGCAACTTCGCCCTCGGTTGTTTCTTCTCGTTCGTCACCGGGATCGGCCTGTTCGCCACCATCTACCTGACGCCGCTGTTTCTCGGCCGGGTACGCGGCTATGGCGCGCTGGACATTGGTCTGGCGGTTTTCTCCACCGGGGTGTTCCAGATCATGGCGATTCCGCTGTACGCCTTTCTGGCCAACCGCGTCGATCTGCGCTGGATCATGATGACCGGTTTGGGGCTGTTCGCTTTATCGATGTGGGATTTCAGCCCGATCACCCATGACTGGGGGGCCAGGGAATTGATGTTGCCGCAAGCCCTGCGCGGGATTGCCCAGCAACTGGCGGTACCGCCGGCAGTGACCTTGACCCTGGGCGGGCTGGCGCCGGCGCGACTCAAACATGCGTCCGGGTTGTTCAACTTGATGCGCAACCTGGGGGGCGCCATCGGCATCGCCGCGTGCGCGACCATTCTCAATGATCGCACCAACCTGCACTTCGCCCGGTTGGCGGAACACCTCAACAGCACCAACGAAGCCCTCAACCAGTGGCTGGCCCAGGTCGGCAACAACTTCGCCGCCCTGGGCCAGAGCGGCGATGTCGGGGTGACTGCCAGCCTGCATCAGCTCTGGCTGTTGACCTACCGCGAAGCGCAGACACAGACCTATGGCGACGCGTTTCTGATGATCATGGTCTGCTTCATCGTCGCCACGGCGATGGTGCCCTTGATGCGCAAGGTGCAGCCACCGACCGCGCCGAGTGCCGATGCCCATTGACTCCAGATCCAGAACCACCGCGCTCCCACAGTTGATTGGGGGGGCTATCAGGCTTGTGGGGTTTTGCGGAAGCCTACGGCCAGACGGTTCCAGCTGTTGATGGTGCTGATGGCCACGGTCAGGTCGACCATTTCCTTTTCCGAGAACTGTGCCCTGACCACGTCATAGTCTTCGTCCGGGGCGTGGGTCAGGCTGAGCTGGGTCAGGGATTCAGTCCACAGCAGCGCGGCGCGCTCGCGGTCGGTGAAGAATGGTGCTTCGCGCCAGGCGGTCACGACAAACAGGCGGCGCGTGGTTTCACCGGCCTTGAGGGCATCGGTGGTGTGTAAGTCGATGCAGAAGGCACAACCGTTGATTTGCGAAGCACGCAGCTTGACCAGTTCGATCAGCGACTTTTCCAGCGGCAGCTTGGAGACAGCGGTTTCCAGGGCAATCATGGCCTTCAGGGCATCAGGCGAAGCGGTGTAGAAATCGATACGGGGTTGCATGGCATGCTCCGGGGCAAGTGGGTGTGCAGATACGGTAGTCCCGCCGTCGATTTGTACAAATAGCCAATCTTTGAGAAGTCGAGGAGGCCACTGGCGCAAACCCTGAAAGAAACTGCGAAATGACAATTGCCATCACTTGGTCAGGGCCACTAGAATGCGATCAATTCTTAATTGCACTCACGCAGGATGCCCGAGTCGAGTATCTGCCCGCCATGTCGTCCGCCGATCAGCCTTTGAACCAGCAAGTCCATACCCTCTACAGCGAACACCACGGTTGGCTGCAGGGTTGGCTGCACCGCAAACTGGGTAACCGCTGTGATGCGGCCGACCTGGCCCACGACACGTTCCTGCGCCTGCTGACGCGTCAGGTGGTCAAGCCCCTGGGCAGTGAACCGCGGGCGCTGCTGACGCACATTGCCAAGGGCCTGGTAATTGACCGCTGGCGGCGTCAGGACATCGAGCGTGCGTATCTGGAAACCATCGCGCATCTGCCGGTGGCCGAGGTGCCGTCGCCGGAAACCCGCCTGCTGATCCTCGAAACCCTGTGGCGTATCGAAGCGCTGTTGCGCGAACTGCCCAGCGCTACCCGAGAGACATTTTTGCTGTCGCAGATCGAAGGCCTGACTTACGCGCAGATCGCCACCCGCCTGAATGTCTCGCTGATCACCGTCAAGCGCCACATGCGCGCGGCATTCATTGCCTGCCTGAGTGTCGCCTGATGAATTCGTCGATGATCAACCCGCAGATTCTGGGTGAAGCGGCTGACTGGCTGGTGCAGCTGCATTCCGGCACGGCCACCCCGGCCGATCATCAGGCCATCGCCCAATGGCGCAACCGCAGCCTGGAACATGCCCAGGCCTGGCAACGGGCCGAAGTGTTGCTCGGGGATTTCCGTGGTGTACCGGCCAACCTCGCCATGCAAACCCTGAAACGGGCATCACGCCAGGAAGGCCTGAGTCGCCGGCAGACCCTCACCCGCCTGGGCTTGCTGTTGCTGGCCGGCCCCTTGGGCTTCGCTTCGCAGCATTTGCCCTGGGAGCAATGGTCCGCCGATCAGCGCACCGCCGTGGGCGAACAGAAAAACCTGCAATTGCCCGATGGCAGCCAGTTGCGGCTCAACACCGACAGTGCGGTGAACATCGCCTTCAACCCACGGGAACGACGCGTCATGTTGCTCAGCGGCGAACTGTTGATCAGCACCGCGAAAGACCTCGGCGCCCGCCCCTTTTTCGTCGAAACTCCCCAGGGCACGGCCCCTGCGCTGGGCACCCGGTTTTGCGTACGGACCGAGGGTTCCACAAGCCACGTTTCAGTGCTGGAAGGACAAGTGGTGGTCACACCGCAAATGCTGCAGCAAAGCACCACCCTCGATGCCGGCCAGCGCCAGAGCTTCAAGTTGAACCGTTTCGATGATCCGCAACGGTTCGACGTCGCTGCCATGTCCTGGGACAAGGGCATGCTGCTGGCCAACAACATGCGCCTGGACGAATTGCTCGGCGAACTGAGCCGCTACCGGCCAGGCGTACTGCGCTGCCATCCGGATGTCGCGGCACTGCGCGTATCGGGAGCGTTTTCCCTGCGTGATACCGACGCCAGCCTGCGCCTGCTCAGCGATACCCTGCCGCTGAACATCAGCCGCCTGACACGCTACTGGCTGTCGGTCGAACCGAGGGTCTGACGCGTCAGTCTCTGATGTTCAAACCTACTTTTTTGCGCATTGCCCTGACCTGCCCGGCGCTGCTGCCGCTTTACGGCCAGGCCGCCGACACCGTCAGCGAAAGCGCCGTGGGCAATGACAGCGGGGATACCTACGGCGGTGGACAAGTGGCCCGTGACACGCAAATCGGCGTACTCGGCAACCGTGCGTTGAACGACCTGCCCTTCAGCGTCGCCAGTTACACCGGCAAAACCATCACCGACCAGCAAGCCCGGACCGTCGGCGACGTGCAACCCAAGCGCGCCGGCAACCTGCCGACACGCCGCGTCAGCCTGGATTACAGCAGTGACGCCCGCGTGGGTGGGCATGTCGATCTGGGCCAGCGTTTCGGCGACGACAACCGTTTTGGCGCACGGATCAATCCTGAGCGGCGCCACTGTGATGAAGACGGAAATTGAAGGCAGTGCCAATGACATCAACGACGGCAACCGCGCCGTCGGTGTGCCGCGTTTTTAGTTCAACCTGGGGGCCGACTGGGATGTGCCGGGGATCGAAGGCGCGGCGCTCAGCGCGCGAATGTTGCGCACAGGTGGGCAATATCTGAACGCTGCCAACACCCAGAGCATTCCGGCCTGGAACCGGTTTGATCTGGGTGCGCGTTATGCCTTCAGGCTCGATGAACGGGAAGTCACCTTGCGCGCCAATATTGAGAATGTCGCCAATGAGGCCTATTGGGCTTCGGCCAACGGCGGGTATTTGACTCAGGGGACGCCGCGTACGTTGAAGGTTTCGGCGACGGTGGATTTTTGATCAGGTCGACATTTGTGGCGCTGCTGACATCGCCTTCGCGAGCAGGCTCGCTCCCACATTGGGCTTGTGCAGCACCTGTGGGACCGGGCCTGCTCGGGAATCGCGCAGCGGCCATCCGCCAAAAAAATCAGCCTGCCCGCTTGAGCAACCACTGCAAAAACCCTTTCTTCTGCACCACCACCGGCACTTCCTGGGTCAATTCCTTCACTTTGTGCAAACGGAAATCCAGCAAGGTCCTCATCGCGTCGTTGATGTCGTGACGGGCTTCCAGGCAAGGTCTGAGGTAGCCCTTATCGATGCGATACAGCGTGCAATTGGTTTTCGCGGCGAACTGCGCGGGCAACGAGCTATCGGACAAGATACCCGCCTCGCCGATCACCTCACCCGGCCCCATGCGCCCGGTCTCCATGGGCGTACCGTTAATGTTCAGCGAAACCGTTACCACGCCGGACTCGACGATGAACAAGTGATTGCTGACCTCCCCCGCCGCCAGGATCGTTTCCCCGGCGCGGAAGCTCTGCAGGATCATGTTCTGGCTGAAGGTTTCCTTCTCTTCCTGACGCAACGTCGAGAAGATCGGCGAACTGTCGATCAACGCGCGTTGCCGCGGCAGGTCGCTCGTAGGGCTCGGTTCCACGCTCGACAGCAAATTCACACCGGACGCCCGCAAATGCCGATACGCCAGGTCAAACAGTTGGTTGCGTACCGTGCGCTTCTCGCTCATCGCGGCGACAAACCCGCTGATTTCATAATCCGCACCGGCAGCGCCGGAGCTTTTGAGCGCTACCTTGGGCCCAGGCTGTGTCAACAGAATGCGGCATCCCTGCATCGCCCGCTCCAAGGCATCGATCACGGTTTGCGGACGCACATGGGGGCTGACCTGCAAGGTGATCGAAACACCGAACATATCGCTGGGCCGACTGAAATTGGTGATTTTGGCCTTGGCGGCCAGCGAGTTGGGAATCACGATCATGCTGCCTTGGGAGGTTTGCAGCCGCGTGGCGCGCCAATCGATATCAATGACCCGGCCTTCCGTGCCGTCAATCGCGATCCAGTCATCCAGTTGATAGGGTTTGGTGGTGTTCAGGACGATCCCGGAAAACACGTCGCTGAGGGTGCTTTGCAGCGCCAGGCCGACGATGATCGCCAGGGCGCCGGACGTGGCCAGAACCCCCTTGACCGGCAGATTGAGAACGTAGGCCAGGGCGGCGATTACCGCGACCAGGAAAATCACCGCGCCGAGCAGGTCCTGCAGCAAGCGCCCGGTATGCCCGACCCGTTGCATCATCACCGCGCCGATCAGCACGGTCAGGGTGCGCGCGCCAAATATCCACCAGGTGATCTGCAACCCCGTGGCCGCCAGCTGCAAGGGCACATTATCAACCCTGGGTGCCGGTTCCAACGGGCTCAAGCCTTCGTTGAACAGCAGAAGGCTGAACAGCGAGAAAATCACCAGCCGTACCAGCAGTTTCCAGTTGTGATGATTGACACCGACCAGACGCCACACCACCAGATCGATCAGGATCAGGATCAGGGCGCAGACCAAGGGGTGTTCGGCAAGCAACGACAGCATCAAGCGGCTCCAGCACAGGACGATGAGCAAAAGATCTCACACATTGGGCACAGTGTAGGAGCAATTGATTTGGCTGGATTCCACAAACATCACAAATAAATGTGGGAGCGGGCTTGCTCGCGAAAGCGGTGTATCAGTCAACACTTATATCGACTGACACTCCCTCTTCGCGAGCAGGCTCGCTCCCACAGGGGGGAGGTGTTGCCTGGTTATTGGCTGTTGGTCAGCGTGTTGTAGCTGGTCATCAGGTTGCGGTAATCCGGGATATGGTTGGAGAACAGCGTCGCCAGGCCTTCCACGTCGTTGCGCCAGTCGCGATGCAGCTCACAGGCCAGGCCGAACCAGGTCATCAATTGCGCGCCGGCGGCGGACATGCGGTTCCACGCCGATTCCCGGGTCAGTTCGTTGAAGGTGCCGGACGCATCGGTCACCACGAACACGTCAAAACCTTCGGCCAGGGCCGAGAGCGCCGGGAACGCCACGCACACTTCGGTCACCACGCCGGCGATGATCAGTTGTTTCTTGCCGGTGGCCTTGATGGCCTTGACGAAATCGTCGTTGTCCCAGGCGTTGATCTGGCCAGGCCGAGCGATGTAGGGCGCATCCGGGAACAGTGCCTTGAGTTCGGGAACCAGCGGGCCGTTGGGACCGGTTTCGAAACTGGTGGTGAGAATGGTCGGCAGCTTGAAGTACTTGGCCAGGTCGGCCAGGGCCAGCACGTTGTTCTTGAAGCGGTCCGGGTCGATGTCGCGCACCAGCGACAGCAGCCCCGCCTGATGATCCACCAACAGAACGGCGGCGTTATCCTTGTCGAGACGTTTGTAAGAAGTGGTCATTGCAGTAGTCCTCGCGTGTTATCGATGCCGAGTGGAAATCGGCGTGGGGGTACCCGCTTAGCGCTGGGAGTCCAGCACTTCGTGTTCGTTCGCCACTTGCTGAGCCTTGAGATAACTCTCGATCAGCAATTGATAATGCGGCATGGCCTGGGCGTAGACGGCGGCCCACTGCTCGGCGTCCGGACGGTTCCACGAGCCTTGCAGCTCAGAGAGCGTAGCCATGATGTCGATCGGCACCACCCCGGCCTGGGCCAAACGGGCGATTGTCAGATCAGTGGCCAGCTTCGAGTGGTTGCCGGAGGCGTCGACCACCGCAAACACCTTGTAGCCTTCATGCACGGCGGCGATGGATGGGAACGCCAGGCAAACGCTGGTCAGGGTGCCGGCGATCACCAGGGTTTTCTTGCCGGTGGCTTTGACTGCCGCATGAAATTCCGGGTTGTCCCAGGCATTGATTTCACCTTTGCGCGCCACGTATTGAGCGTGCGGCGCGGATTCGTGAATTTCCGGAATCAGGGGTCCGTTCGGCCCTTGCGGTACGGAAGCGGTAGTAATCACCGGCATCTTCAGCAAGGTCGCGGCCTTGGCCAGGGCAATGGCGTTGGCGCGCAGCTGCGGCACGTCCATGTCCTTGACGATCTGGAACAGGCCGCTCTGATGATCGATCAGCAGCATGGCCGCGTCGTTGGGATCGATGGTCGGTTTCTGGCCATTGAAGTTGGCCGCATTGACGGTGTTCATGAGCGTTTCCTCTTTTTGACAGACAACAGCCATCCCTGGCCCGAAAACCGGCCTACGCATCCTGTGTAGAACGGGGGGATCGAAGCGGCGGGTCAGCCGTGCATCCGGCCGAAGCGACCGGACTGGAAGTCGGCGAAGGCCTGGTGGATTTCCTGCTCGGTGTTCATCACGAACGGGCCGTGGCCGACGATCGGCTCGTCAATCGGCTCGCCGCTGAGCAGCAGCACCACCGCTTCCTTGCTGGCTTCAAGGGTGATCTGATCGCCCTTGCGATCGAACAGGGCCAACTGTCCTTCGCGCACCGACTCCAGGCCATTGACCTGAACCGCACCGCGCAGGACGACCAGTGCGGTGTTGCGCCCGTCATGCAGATCAAGGGTGAGCGACTTGCCAGCCTTAAGTCGGATGTCCCAGACATCGACCGGGGTGAAGGTGCGTGCCGGTCCCTTGTGACCGTCGAACTCGCCGGCGATCAAGCGCAGGCTGCCGGCGTTGTCCTTGAGCGCAATGCTTGGGATGTCGCCATCAAGAATGGTCTGGTAGCCGGCATCGGCCATTTTGTCCTTGGCCGGCAGATTGACCCACAGCTGCACCATCTCCAGGGTGCCGCCGGTTTTGGCGAAACCTTCGGAGTGGAATTCTTCATGGAGAATGCCCGAGGCCGCGGTCATCCATTGCACATCGCCAGGGCCGATCTTGCCGCCACTGCCGGTGGAGTCACGGTGCTCCAGTTCGCCTTTGTAAACGATAGTCACGGTTTCGAAGCCACGGTGCGGATGCTGACCAACGCCACGTCGTTCGGTAGTGGGTGTGAATTCGGCGGGACCGGCATGGTCCAGCAGCAGAAACGGGCTGATGTGCTTGCCCAGGTTGTCGTAGGAAAACAGCGTGCGCACCGGGAAACCGTCGCCGACCCAATGGGGCCGTGGGCTGGTGTAAATACCGATGATGTTTTTCATGGTGCCTCCGAACAAGGTGAGTGAAGCCATGAACAAAGCTTAAAACCGCGTCCTTTCTTGCACTAGACTGCAAAAATCAGCCGTAGCGTTCTATTTGGAGAACGATGATGGAAGACCTCAACACCCTCTACTACTTCACCCAGGTGGTGGAACATCACGGTTTCGCCGCGGCCGGCCGGGCGCTGGACATGCCCAAGTCCAAGCTCAGCCGACGTATCGCCGAGCTTGAAGACCGCCTGGGCGTGCGCCTGCTCAATCGCACCAGCCGCCACTGCTCGTTGACCGAAATCGGCCAGGCTTATTACCAGCGCTGCCTGGCCATGCGGGTGGAGGCGGAAAGCGCCGCCGAACTTATCGAACGCAACCGCTCCGAGCCCCAGGGCGTAGTGCGCATCAGTTGCCCGACAGCGCTGCTCAACACCTGGGTCGGGCCGATGCTGACCCGCTATATGCTCAAGTACCCGTTGGTGGAGTTGTTCATCGAAAGTACCAACCGTCGGGTTGATCTGATCCACGAGGGCTTCGACATTGCCCTGCGGGTGCGTTTTCCGCCGCTGGAAAACACCGACCTGGTCATGAAAGTGTTGGGCAACAGCACTCAGAGCGTAGTCGGCCATCCACTGTTCGCCGATCGTCTATCGACACCGCCGTCGCCGGCCGACCTCAGCGGTTTGCCCAGCCTGCATTGGGGCGCGGCGCAGCGTGAATATCAGTGGGAATTGTTTGGCGCCGACGGCACCAGCGCGGTGATTCGCCATGCGCCAAGGATGGTCACCGATGACCTGCTGGCATTGCGTCATGCGGTCATCGCCGGGGTCGGCATCGCCCACCTGCCCACAGTGGTGGTGCGTGATGACATTGCCGCCGGGCGTCTGGTGGAACTGGTGCCGGGCTGGGCGCCGAAGTGCGGGATCATCCATGCGATTTTCCCATCGCGCCGCGGATTGCTGCCGTCGGTACGGACCTTGATCGACTTTCTCGGGGAGGAGTTCAGTCACAGCGATATTGCTTAGGGGCAACGGCAAGCTTTTAGCGCCAAGCGGCAAGCTGATCGGTGGAGTGGCGAGGATTTTATTTCGGACGTAATATCGAATTTGATTACAACCATAATATCCGCTCCGAGGACTTGAATATGCAAAGCCCGAACCGCGACGCCACGCTCGCCCAATGGATCGCGCAGGAACAGGCCATGCGCGATCGCCTGGCGGCGCCTGGCAGTTTGTCCCTGGCCGAGGTCAGCGCCCTGTCCCCTGTCGAGTTTTTCGACGGTATCGGTAATGGTGAGCTGCCCTCGCCGCCCATCGGCACGCTGATGGATTTCATTCCCCTCGAATGGTCCGCCGGTTCGTTCATCTTCCAGGGCACGCCGGATTCGCGGCACTACAACCCGCTGGGCAGCGTCCATGGCGGCTATGCCGCGACCTTGCTGGACTCCTGCATGGGCTGCGCGATTCATACACAACTGAAAAAAGGCCAGGGCTACACCACGCTTGATCTGCGCATCAGTTACGTCCGGGCGCTGACCGGCGCCAGCGGACCGGTGCGGGCCGAGGGCAAGGTTGTGCACCTGGGACGCTCGACGGCGCTGGCCGAAGGGCGGATTT
Organism: Pseudomonas sp. G(2018); assembly: GCF_005502415.1. Classification (NCBI taxonomy): domain Bacteria; kingdom Pseudomonadati; phylum Pseudomonadota; class Gammaproteobacteria; order Pseudomonadales; family Pseudomonadaceae; genus Pseudomonas; species Pseudomonas sp. G(2018). The sequence continues at coordinate 41,298 of NZ_SCOO01000039.1, forward strand.
ATGATGTGGACGGGCGTTTGTATGCGACCGGCACGACGACCTGCATGATTCTTGAGGCGCGGGGGTAAGCCTTTAAACCGCATCGCCCTCTTCGCGAGCAGGCTCGCCCCCACATAGACCACATTTCCCTGTGGGAGCGAGCCTGCTCGCGAAGGCGCCTGTTGCAACACCTCAAAAACAGGAACATGCCGACGATTCTTGACTTGCGGTAAACATTGCTTTGCCGTCCCAGCGGTTTTTCTCACGGATGCAGGCGCGGATACTCGTATTCGTTCCTACTGCAACCTCTGGAGTCATTCATGTCTATCCCCGCATTCGGCCTGGGCACCTTTCGCTTGCAAGGCCAGGTGGTCATCGATTCAGTCAGCACCGGCCTCGAACTGGGCTACCGGGCTATCGACACCGCGCAAATCTACGAGAACGAAGCCGAAGTCGGCGAAGCCATTGCCGCCAGCGGCATCGCCCGTGAAAACCTGTTCATCACCAGCAAGATCTGGGTCGCCAACTTCGCTGGCGAACGTCTGATCGAAAGCCTCAAGGAAAGCCTGCAAAAACTGCGGACCGACTACCTGGACCTGACCCTGATCCACTGGCCATCTCCGGAAGATCAGGTGCCGGTCAAAGAATTCATGGGCGCCTTGCTCGAAGCCAAGCGCCTGGGCCTGACCCGGCAGATCGGCGTATCCAACTTCACCGTCGACCTGATGAAACAAGCCATCGCCGCCGTTGGTGCCGAGAACATCGCCACCAACCAGATCGAACTGCACCCGTACCTGCAAAACCGCAAGGTCGTCGAATTCGCGCACAGCCAGGGCATCCAGATTACTTCATACATGACCTTGGCCTACGGTGAAGTACTCAAGGACCCGGTCATTGTGCAGATCGCCGACCGCCTGCAAGCGACGCCGGCGCAGGTCACCCTGGCGTGGGCCTTGCAATTGGGCCATGCCGTGATTCCTTCCTCCACCAAACGCGCCAACCTGGCCAGCAACCTCAAGGCCTGCGCCATGAAGTTGAGCGACGCCGACATGGCGTTGATCGCCGGCCTGGATCGCGGCCATCGCCTGACCAGCCCGAAAGGTATCGCACCGCTCTGGGATTGACGAGCGGGACCGACCTCAGCCCTGCTCAAGACTGAGCTCCAGGCGCTTCATGGCTTGATGCAACTGATCGACCGCCGCGTCGATCAGTGCCGCATCACCCTCGGCGCATGCACGCTCCAGGTGTTCGCAACAATCGACCAGGCCTTGCGCCCGGACCATCTGCGCCCCGCCCTTGATGCGGTGCGCCAGCTCCTGCAAACCAGGGTAATTGCCGCAGGCATGTTCTTGCAGCAGACGTTCGCGATCATCGCGATTGGTCACAGCCAGATCGCTCAACAGCTGGGTGATGAGTTCATCGTCGGCCCCTGTGAATTTGCGCAGCCCGCTCAAATCGATTTCGACGGTGGACTGCGCTTCGGTCACGTCTGCCGGCTCACTGGAAAATCTCGAGGCCAGCCATGCACTCAGGTCGACCAGTTGGATCGGTTTGAACAGGCAATCGTCCATACCCGCTTCAATACAACGAACTTTCTCTTCGGGCTGCGCATTGGCGGTGAAGCCCAGAATCACTGTCGGTTGCCCCGTTTGGAAACGTTCCTCATCGCGAATCTTGCCCGTTAGCTCATATCCGCTGACCTTTGGCATGTTGCAGTCGGTGATAACCAGATCGAAGACGTGTTCGCACCATTGATCGAAACCTTGCTGGCCATCCTCCGCGACCAGAATGCTGTGCCCCAGATAACTCAGTTGCCGTGAAAGCAACGCGCGATTGGGTTGATAATCGTCGACCACCAGAATCCTCAGGGGGCGGGTCTTTACCTGAGATTCGCCCTGCGACATTTGAATGTCAGGCAAGCTGTGCAACGTAACCAGCTCAAGGCGAATGTCCACCCGGGTGCCTCGCCCCAAAGAACTGTGGAGCTGCAAGCGCCCCCCCATCATTTCGCACAAGGTACGGCTGATCACCAGGCCCAGGCCCGAACCTTGCCGGGCTGATTGCTGGTTGTTCCCGGCCTGCACGAACGGGCTGAACAGGCGTTGCTGGTCAAGGGCGCTGATGCCGATGCCGCTGTCCTCGATACACACCGTGACGACAAGACGGTCCGGCGACGCAGGTACCACCCGCAATCTCAGGCTGACCTCGCCCTTGCTGGTGAACTTGATCGCATTGCTCAGCACGTTGGACAGCACCTGTTTGAAGCGCGTGGGGTCGATCAGCACATCGCGGTCGCTGCCCTCGTCCAATGCGATCCGCCAGCGCAGGTTCTTCTGCCGAGCCAGGCCCTCGAAGACCCGGCACACCGACACCACCAGCGCCTGCAGATTGGCCCGCTCCGGCGACAGCTTCAAGTGTCCGGACTCGATACTGGAAATGTCCAGAATATCGCCTATCACGTCCAGCAAATGGCGCCCGGCATTTGAAGCGTCCTCAATGGCCGCATGGTCAGTCAAGCCCTCATCTGCCCGCTTCAGCGCCACTTCAAGATTGCCGAGCAAGGCATTCATCGGCGTACGGAGTTCATGGCTCATAGTCGCCAGGAAGGTGGTCTTGGCCCGGTTGGCTTCGACGGCGGCGTCCTTGGCTTCCTGTAATTGCACCAGCAATTGCTGGCGCTGACGAATCTGCTGCCGCTGCCAGGCGATCCCGCTCAAAGCCAGCAAGAGCAAGACTCCAACGGCGGCGAACGCCTGAAAAATCGCCTGTCGATGACGCAGCCAAGCGCTCGGCTCTACCATCAAGTCATTACGCCAGGGGAGTGCCAGCTCTTCGATTTCCTCAGGCGGGATGCTCAGCAACGCCTTGTCCAGGATCGAATGCAACTCGGTCGCCTCGCGACTGGTCGCCAGGGTACTGCGGGCAGGATCGGCGCCCACCGTGCTGACCACTTGCAGACGATCGCGGTATTGCCGGGAAATCAGGTAGCGGGCGCCGATCAATGAATTGATACTGCCATCGGCCTTGCCCCGGGCGACCATTTCCATGGCATCGGCCGACAGCGGCGCATCCACGCAGCGGATCAGGGGGAAGTGCTGCCGGATGAACTCACTGGCAATATTGCCGTAGGTGAGCGCCAGCGTTTTTCCGGCCATTTCCTCGAGTGTCCTGGGGCTGTCCGGCGCCACACGGGTCACCAGCACGGAAGGACTGGTCAGGAATGGCCGGGTAAACAGCAAGTCCTCTTCGCGCTGGGAGCTGAGGCCGATCCCGGCCAACACATCGACCTCACCGTTCTTGATGCCCCTGATCATTTGCGCAACCGACTGCATGGGCCGGATATCGAATTGCAACCCGGTGCGCAGACTTATTTCCGCCAGCACATCGATCCCGATGCCACGATATCTGCCTTCGCTGTCGATAAAAGTGATCGGCGGAATATTTTCGTTGATCGCCACGCTCACACGCGGGTGTCGATCGAGCCAGCGTTGCTCGACCGCGCTCAATTGCAGTGTCTGCGTGCCCGGCATCGACAGCCCGCTCGCGCCCCATCGCCGCAGAATGTTCATCTGCTCATTGGTCGGGATCACCGCCAATGCCTGGTTGACGATGCGCAGCAGTCGACGGTTGTCGCGGGTCATGGCGAAGGCGAAGTGACCCGGTTCCATGCGCGAAAAGTCGGTCAGCAGAACGTTGTTGAGATAGTTTTTGCTGATCAGATAATCGGCCGTAAGCGTATCCCCCAGGAAGACATCCGCCTGACCGAAAGCCACCGCCCCCACCGCTGCCAGGGTCGAGGGATAAAGCTGAACGTCGGCCTCGGAATAGAATTGCCGCACACTTTGCTCAGGCAGGTAGTGGTCCACCATCGCCAGGCGCTTGCCCGCCAGGGTCGGGGCAGGCAGATCAGGCGTCGCAACACGCGTCACCAGCACCGGTTGATCGACGGCATAGGCGCTGGACATCTGTAGCCGCGAATCCTGTGCTTCATAACTGTTAGCCGTTCCCAGCAGGTCCGCATTTCCTTGCTTGAGCGCCAGGATTGCCTCATCTCGCGATGCGTGGCGCTGCACTACGACCTCCACCTGCAACAGCTGACTGAGTAGCTCGGCATAGTCCGCCGTTACGCCTTCAAGCGCACTACCGGTGGGGGTGATTTCAAAGGGTGGGTAGGGCACGGAAACGGCCAGTACCAGACGGCCTTTTTGCTGCAACCAGCGGACATCGGCGTCAGACAGTCTGGCGGAATAACCTTCCACGCTGGAGCGGCCCAGCAACATCAGTGTTTGCGGCTGGGCACTGACATTCGTTGCCCATAGGCAGATCCCCAGCAACAAGAGGTTTTTCAGAATGCGCAGGCGGCGGAAGGCGTTCATTCAGATCAAATGATTGCGCTTGGCAAGATCACGCAGATGCACCGACGACTCTACGTTGAGCTTTTCGATCAGACGGGTTTTGTAAGTGCTGACGGTCTTGTGGCTCAAATGCAGGAGGTCAGCGATTTCCTTGTTACTAATTCCACGGGCTAGAAGCTGAAAGATCGTCATTTCCCGATTAGATAGCAGATCGATCATCTGTTTTTCGCTGTTTTTCAATGAATTCAATGACACCGAACTCGAGGCTAACTGGATGAAGTAGGTGTATCCGCACATCACGGCGTGCACGGCTTTTTGCAAATGCTCCAGACTTTTAGTCTTGTCGACATAGGCGCCAGCACCGGCGCGCATGCAACGATCCTGAAAAAACTCCGGCTCCTGAGAGGTGAAAACCACGACCGGGCACGCCATTTCGCCAGCTTGAATCCGTTCAAGCACCTCAAGCCCGCCGAGGGACGGCAAATTCAAATCCAACACCAAGAGGCTCGGTTTGTGTTCGCGGATTATCGGCAAGACTTCATTGCCACTGCTCGCTTCATGAATGCGCTTGAATCCCTCCTGCTTGAGTATGATTTTGACGGCGCCGCGAATCACCGGATGATCGTCCGCAATCAGCACTGACTTCATGACAACTCCCTGGGCAAAAACACGGCGATCGGGCAAGGTCCGAATTAAACGCAGTAGCTGCGCATTGACTCTGGCATGGATAGCCGTTTCGGACTACCTGACAGAAATGACAGTGCCGACGAACGGTTTCTGCGGATTGACGAGCGCCATCTGGCGTTGTATCGACGCGAGGTCAGGCAACAAGGCATGGCTCACCTGAATTTTCTGTTGCCCGCAGGCGGGAATCGGTGGCAGCCGGGCCTGCTCACCGTCGTAGATCAGCACGCGTTCCAGCTGACGGTTATCCAGGCAGAAATCCAGCAGATCCAGCTTGCCATCCGCCAGCGCCGCGTTGACGACCAGCAGGTCGAAGGCCTCGCTGGCGTACTCCACCAGAATCAACAGTTCCTCGAGGCTTTGCACCGGTGCCACCCCGTAATAACCAAGCTGGTTGAACCAACGCTCGATCCGCAACCGGTGAAAGTGTTGTTCGTCAGCGATCAGGATGCGCAATGACTTGTTCGACAACGTGGCCTCCCGCAAGCGAGCCAGATTAATGAGGACGCAAGGCTACGGAAGTGCCCTTGAGCTTTCTGTAGGACTTTTCCGAAATACCGGTCCCCATTGGGTACACGCACCCCGTCTCCTGTAGAGAGGGTGTTATTGCCAGCCAAACCGCCGGATGTAGAACCCCTTCACCGCCTGCGTCAGGCCCATGTACGCCAGCAGAATCACCGGCAGGAACACGAAATACAGCGATGGCAGCGCCTGCAGCTTGAAGTAGTGCGCCAGCGGTCCCATCGGCAGGAAAATCCCCACGGCCATGATGATTCCGGTCATCACCATCAACGGCAGCGCCGCGCGGCTTTGCAGGAATGGCACCTTCGGTGTGCGGATCATGTGCACGATCAGTGTCTGGGTCAGCAACCCGACCACGAACCAGCCAGACTGGAACAGGGTTTGATGGTCCGGGGTATCGGCATCAAAGACGTACCACATCAGGGCAAAGGTGCTGATGTCGAAGATCGAGCTGATCGGCCCGAAAAACAGCATGAACCGACCGACATCCACCGGCTGCCAGCGTTGCGGCTTGTCCAGCATGTCGGCATCGACGTTGTCGAACGGGATGGCGATCTGTGAAATGTCGTACAGCAGGTTCTGCACCAGCAGGTGCATCGGCAGCATCGGCAGGAACGGAATGAACGCACTGGCCACAAGTACCGAGAACACGTTGCCGAAGTTGGAACTGGCGGTCATCTTGATGTACTTGAGCATGTTGGCGAAGGTGCGCCGACCTTCCAGCACGCCCTCCTCCAGCACCATCAGGCTTTTTTCCAGGAGGATGATGTCCGCCGCTTCCTTGGCGATGTCCACCGCACTGTCCACCGAAATGCCAATGTCGGCAGTGCGCAGGGCCGGTGCATCGTTGATGCCGTCACCCATGAAGCCGACCACATGGCCGTTGCCCTTGAGCAGACGCACGATGCGTTCCTTGTGCGACGGTGTCAGTTTGGCAAAGACGTTGGTGCGTTCCACCGCGACCGCGAGTTCGGCGTCGGTCATGCGTTCGACATCGTTACCCAGCAGCAGGCCTTGTTGCTCCAGCCCGACTTCACGGCAGATCTTCGCAGTCACCCGTTCGTTGTCGCCGGTGAGCACTTTCACCGCCACGCCGTGTTCAGCCAGGGCCTTGAGCGCAGGTGCCGTGCTTTCCTTGGGTGGATCAAGGAAGGCGACGTAGCCGATCAAGGTCAGTTCCTGTTCATCCGCCAGGCTGTAGGCGTCGCGTCCGTCGATCATCGGCCGCGCAGCCACCGCGACGACCCGCAGTCCCTTGGCGTTGAACGCAGCGGTAACCTGACGAATCCGCGCCAGCAGCTCTTCGCTCAGCACTTCATCCACCACGCCATGCCGCACCCGGGTGCACACCGCCAGCACTTCCTCCACGGCGCCCTTGCAGATCAGCAGGTGTGGCTGGTCGCGCTCGGCGACCACCACCGACATGCGCCGACGGGTGAAGTCGAACGGGATTTCGTCGACCTTGCGAAACGCCGTGCCGACTTTCAACTGGCGGTGGATTTCCACGTGTTCGAGGACCGCCACATCCAGCAGGTTTTTCAGGCCGGTCTGGTAGTAGCTGTTGAGGTAGGCCATTTCCAGCACGTCATCAGAGTCGTTGCCCCAGACATCGACATTGCGCGCCAGAAAGATCTTGTCCTGGGTAAGGGTGCCGGTCTTGTCGGTGCACAGCACGTCCATGGCGCCAAAGTTCTGGATGGCGTCCAGGCGTTTGACGATGACTTTCTTGCGCGACAGGAACACAGCGCCCTTGGCCAACGTCGAGGTGACGATCATCGGCAGCATCTCCGGGGTCAGGCCCACGGCGATCGACAGCGCGAACAGCAGCGCTTCGGTCCAGTCGCCCTTGGTGAAGCCGTTGATGAACAGCACCAGCGGCGCCATGACGAACATGAAGCGGATCAACAGCCAGCTGACTTTATTGACCCCGGTCTGGAACGAGGTCGGCGCGCGGTCGATGGCACCGACACGCTGCGCCAGCGCACCGAAATAGGTGCTGTTGCCGGTGGTCACAATCACCGCCATCGCCGTGCCGGACACCACGTTGGTGCCCATGAACAGAATGTTTTCCAGATCCAGTGGATTGAGGGCGTCGCTGTCCTGCCGGCGCGGGAATTTTTCCACCGGCATCGATTCACCGGTCATGGCCGCCTGGCTGACGAACAGGTCCTTGGCACTGAGTACCCGGCAATCGGCGGGGATCATGTCGCCTGCAGACAACACGATCAGATCCCCCGGCACAAGTAGCTTGATCGGCCGTTCAATACGTTGTGCGCCGTTGCTGTCCGGATCCCGTCGCAGCACAGTCGCCGTGTTGCTCACCATGGCCTTGAGCGCATCAGCAGCCTGGTTCGATTTACTTTCCTGCCAGAAGCGCAGCAAGGTCGAGAGCACCACCATGGAAAAAATCACGATGGCGGCTTTCATGTCTTCGGTCAGCCAGGAGATGACCGCGAGCAACGTCAGCAGCAGGTTGAACGGGTTCTTGTAGCAGTGCCACAGGTGGGTCCACCACGGCAGCGGTTGTTCGTGCTCGACTTCGTTGAAGCCAAATTGCCCGCGCAGTGCCTCGGCTTCCTGTTCGCTCAAGCCGTCGGTGTGGCTGCCCAGCGTGTCGAGCAACGAGCCGGTGTCGCTGCCGGCGGCGCTGACCAATGTTTGCGCCAGGGCCGGCGGCACCTCGCGGCTGACCGTGGTGTCGGTGAAGTTTTCCAGCAGCGCCAGGCGACGGAAGTGCCGGGCAAAGTGGCGGGTGCGCAGGAATCCGGCAAAGAATTCCTTGAGCAGGGTCAGGTTCATGGCAGTTCCCCCAGGATCAGCCGGGAAACCGTCGAGCAGGCATGTCGGTGCGCCGCGATGACGACAAAAAGTCGAACATCACGCACGGTTCAGCGTCGATGAGAGGACGTCGGGACACGGACCACCAATGGCCGTGATCGGGATGCCGCTGCTCGCTTTCACGGCGAGACAACGGCACGGAAAAAACTGCGCGTTATCTGGCCGAGGATGTGCCGGTTATCGCAACCGGCCGACGACTGTCACTCGAACAAGTACCCACTGTGGGTCTCCGCTATGGATTGAAAACGCGCGAAGCTTACGCCCCGGTATTTGCAGAGTAAACGCAGAAACGGCGTGTGATGGGGGAATTGCGGGGTTCTTCAGGAAGGGTTCAGGATTGAAGCTTTGTGGTGCCTGTGAGGACGCCATCGCGGGCTTGCCCGCGATGACGGCCTGAAGACCGCCGAAAATGTCAGCTGGCTGTCGCGAGCAACAAATCCGCCATCGAACGGTGCCCACGGTGTTTGCCATGGTCATACAGCGACCCGGCAATCTCGTCCGCGCGAATCGGCAGGATCGACAGCAAGGTATCGCTCAAGCCGTGGCTGGCCTGGCAGAAGCCCTGCATGTAGATACCCGCCTTGCAGCGCTCGTCGGTGATCAGTTTGTAGTTGCGGTCGACCTCGAAATCGCCCAGGTACTGTTCCAGTGGCGCCAGCAGTTTGCGGTGCATCTGACGCTCATAACCGGTGGCCAGCACCACGGCGTCGTAGTGACGGACCGTGACTTCGCCGGTGGCATTGTTGCGCACCACCAGTTCGATGCCGCGCTCGGTGGCGGTGGCTTTTTCGATTGTGGTCAGGGTACGGAACACGTGACGGGCAATGCCCGAAACCTTCTGGCGATAGAAGATGCCGTAGATGCGTTCGATCAGGTCGATGTCCACCACCGAGTAGTTGGTGTTGTGGTACTCGTTGACCAGACGCTCGCGTTCGCTGCTTTCCTGGTTGAACACCAGGTCGGTGAACTCCGGCGAAAACACTTCGTTGACGAACGGGCTGTCGTCCGCCGGCTTCAGCGCCGAGCCGCGCAGGATCATGTCGACCTGCACCGACGGGAAGCTGTCGTTCAGGTCGATGAAGGCTTCCGCCGCACTCTGCCCGCCGCCGATGATCGCGATGCTCATCGGCTGATTGTTCACGCACGGCTGCTTGGCCATTTGCGCCAGGTATTGCGAATGGTGGAAGACGCGACCGTCATCCTTGAGCACCTTGAACGCTTCGGGGATTCGCGGCGTGCCGCCGGCGCTGACCACCACCGAACGGGCGGTGCGCACATGTTGTTGGCCACCGGCATCGCGGGAAATCACCCGCAGCGCTTCGACCTGATGGTTGTGCAGCACCGGCTCGATGGTCAGCACTTCCTCGCCGTAGCGACTCTGTTTTTCGAACTGCCCGGCGACCCAGCGCAGGTAGTCGTTGTACTCCATCCGGCACGGATAAAAAGTGCCCAGGTTGATGAAGTCCACCAGACGACCGTGGGCCTTCAGGTAATTGACGAACGAGTAAGGGCTGGTCGGGTTGCGCAGGGTCACCAGGTCCTTGAGGAAGGAGATCTGCAGCTCGCTCTGGGTCGACAGGGTGTTGCCGTGCCAGCTGTAGTTGGCCTGCTTGTCGAGAAACAGTACATCCAGTTCGCCCAGGGTCGGCCCGCGCTCTTGCAGGGCGATGGCCAGCGCCAGATTGGAAGGGCCGAAACCGACGCCGATCAGGTCGTGAACGATGGGCGATGCAATTGCCTGTGTCATTTCCAGTGTCCTCTGGATGAACCCCCGAGCAGCGGGGAATAAACCTAAGTGACCTGACCGGCCTTGAGCAGGACAGCAAGTCGTCTGTTGATTAGGAACGAGGACAGTGAAATAAAATTTAACGTATTTTTGCCGAAGCAAACCGCAGCCATGTGCAGATCAATGGGCATCCCATTGCCGCATCCGCACCCGGCAATGCTTCATCGCATTGACGATGTGCTTCTCGACCAGCGCCTTGGAAATGCCCAGTCGCTGGGCAATCTCCGGGTGCGACAGGCCATCGAGTTTGCGCAGCATGAAACTCTCGCGGCACAGGCGTGGCAGTTCCGCCAAGGCGCGCTGGAGCATGTCCAGGCGCTGGCCATGGTCGAGCGAGCTGAGGGGTGATGGACTGAAATAGCGCTCTTCATTGTCGAGCACATCCAGCGATTCGACCTGACGCAGTGCATTGCGCCGGTGATCGTCGATCACCAGATTCAGTGCCGTGCGATAAAGGAATGCCCGGGGCTGCTCGATCGGCGTGTCGCTGGAGCGTTCCAGGACCCGCAGATAAGCGTCATGCACCACATCTTCGGCCACCTGGCGGTTGCCGAGCTTGGCGTTCAGGAAACACACCAGCTCTCGATAGTAGTTTTCCAACATGACTCCCGTCCGCACGGGTGCGGTTTCTGTCCTTGAGCACCTGATCGACCACCCAAACAGGCAGTGGCACGATAGTGGCAAATTGAGGTGCGTAATTTATAGTAATTCTCATATAGATTTAAAGTGTTGCTTCATCTTGCCCGACAAATAGTCATGGTCTTGTGGGAGCGTAACGGGGCCTAAATTCTTCGTTACTCTCCTCGTTTACAGGACAGCTCCCCGTCCCTATTCAACTGTTTTGAACGACGGGCCGATATCCTTTGGCCGGAACCCTGCATGAAACGTCCCCGTCAGACCCGACGCGCCCTGCTTGTAGCACTCAGCCTGATCCCCGTTATCGCCGTCGCTGCCTGGCAGATCATCCCGCCCGGTCGCGACAAATTCGCCACCGTCCAGGTCAGCCGCGGCGATATAGAAAGCAGTGTCACGGCCTTGGGCACCCTGCAGCCCCGGCGCTATGTCGACGTCGGCGCCCAGGCTTCCGGGCAGATCCAAAAGATCCATGTGGAAGTCGGTGACGTGATCAAGGAAGGCCAGTTGCTGGTGGAGATCGATCCGTCCACGCAACAGGCCAAACTCGATGCCGGGCGCTTCTCCATCGAAAACCTCAAGGCGCAGCTCCAGGAACAACGGGCGCAACACGACCTCGCCCAACAGAAATTCCAGCGCCAGCAGCACCTCAAGGCCGGTGGCGCCACCCGCGAAGAAGACGTGCAGACCGCCCAGGCAGAACTGCGCGCCACCCAGGCGCGCATCGACATGTTCCAGGCACAAATTCGCCAGGCCCAGGCCAGCCTGCGCAGCGATCAGGCCGAACTCGGCTACACGCGGATTTATGCGCCGATGTCCGGTACCGTGGTGGCACTGGACGCCCGCGAGGGCCAGACCCTGAACGCCCAGCAGCAGACACCGCTGATCCTGCGCATCGCCAAGTTGTCGCCGATGACGGTCTGGGCCGAGGTGTCCGAAGCCGACATCGGTCACGTCAAACCCGGCATGAACGCCTGGTTCACCACCCTCAGTGGCGGCAGCCGGCGCTGGCAAAGCACCGTGCGGCAGATTCTGCCGGTGCCGCCCAAACCACTGGACCAGACCAGCCAGGGCGGCGGCAGCCCCGCCAGTACGAGCAAAAGCGGCAGCGCCCGGGTGGTGCTGTACACCGTGTTGCTCGACGTCGACAACGCCGACAATGCATTGATGGCAGAAATGACCACCCAGGTGTTCTTCGTCGCCGACCAGGCCAAAGACGTGCTGACCGCGCCGATTGCCGCCCTGCAGGCCGGCACGCAAGCGGACAGCCAGACCGCGCAAGTGGTCGCCAGTAACGGCAGCATCGAACAACGCACCGTGCGCACCGGCATCAGTAATCGCCTGCGGGTGCAGATCCTCGACGGCTTGCAGGAAGGCGATCACCTGTTGATCGGCCCGGCCGACGGGAGTGGCGGTTGAATGCAGACGCCCCTGATCGAACTGTCGGACATCCGCAAGGCCTACGGCGGTGGCGACGCCCCTGAAGTTCACGTGTTGCGCGGTATCGACCTGTCGATCCATGCCGGTGAGTTCGTGGCGATAGTCGGTGCTTCAGGTTCCGGCAAGTCGACGCTGATGAACATCCTCGGCTGCCTCGACCGCCCGACTTCGGGCGAGTACCACTTCGCCGGGGAAAACGTCGCCGCCCTGGACACTGACGAATTGGCCTGGTTGCGCCGCGAAGCCTTTGGTTTCGTATTCCAGGGTTACCACCTGATCCCGTCCGGCTCGGCCCTGGAAAACGTCGAGATGCCGGCGATCTACGCAGGTTTACCGGCAGCCGAACGCCACGCCCGCGCCGCCGCCCTGCTCGAGCGCCTCGGCCTGGCCACGCGCACCGGCAACCGCCCGCATCAGCTGTCCGGCGGTCAGCAACAGCGGGTGTCGATCGCCCGCGCCTTGATGAATGGCGGCCACATCATCCTCGCCGACGAACCCACCGGCGCCCTCGACAGTCACAGCGGCAAGGAGGTCATGGCGCTGCTCGACGAACTGGCGAGCCAGGGCCATGTGGTCATCCTGATCACCCACGACCGCGAAGTGGCGGCCAGGGCCAAGCGCATCATCGAAATCCGCGACGGCCTGATCATCAGCGACAGCGCCCGGGACAATCCCGCTGCGCAACACTCGGCCACCCCCGGCGCGCTGCAAGCGGTTGATCTGCGCAAACGCCTCAGCGAAGGCGCCGAAGCAACAGGTGCCTGGAAAGGCGAACTGGTCGATGCGGTGCAAGCGGCCTGGCGGGTGATGTGGATCAACAAGTTCCGCACCGCCCTGACCTTGCTCGGCATCATCATAGGCGTGGCCTCGGTAGTGGTAATGCTGGCCGTCGGTGAAGGCAGCAAGCGCCAGGTCATGGCGCAGATGGGCGCGTTCGGCTCCAACATCATTTACCTCAGCGGTTCGTCCCCCAACCCGCGAACACCGCTGGGCATCGTCACCCTGGACGAAGTCAAGGCGGTGGCAAGCCTACCGCAAGTGATGCGGATCATGCCGGTCAACGGTCAGGAAGCCGGGGTGCGTTTCGGCAACCTCGACCACTTGAGCTACGTCGGCGGCAACGACACCAACTTCCCGGCGATCTTCAACTGGCCGGTGGTCGAAGGCAGCTATTTCACCGAGGCCGACGAACGAAACGCCGCGGCGGTGGCGGTGATCGGGCATAAGGTCCGCACCAAGCTGCTCAAGGACGTGGCCAACCCCATCGGCCAGTACATCCTCATTGAGAACGTGCCGTTCCAGGTGGTGGGGGTTCTGGCGGAAAAAGGCGCCAGCTCCGGCGACTCCGACAGCGACGACCGCATCGCCATCCCCTACTCCGCCGCCAGCGTACGGCTGTTCGGTACACACAATCCCGAGTACATCGCGATTGCCGCCGCCGATGCACGCAAGGTCAGGGAGACCGAGCAAGCCATCGAACAGCTGATGCTGCGCCTGCACAACGGCAAGAAGGATTTCGAGCTGACCAACAACGCGGCGATGATCCAGGCCGAAGCGCGCACGCAAAACACTCTGTCGCTGATGCTCGGTTCGATTGCGGCGATTTCGCTGCTGGTGGGCGGCATCGGCGTGATGAACATCATGCTCATGACCGTGCGCGAACGTACCCGCGAGATCGGCATCCGCATGGCCACCGGTGCCCGCCAGCGGGACATCCTGCGCCAGTTCCTCACTGAAGCCGTGATGCTCTCGGTGGTCGGCGGACTGGCCGGGATCGCCCTGGCGCTGATCGTCGGTGGCGTGCTGATCCTCAGCGAAGTCGCCGTCGCGTTCTCCTTGATAGCGGTGCTGGGCGCCTTCGGCTGCGCCCTGGTCACCGGTGTTGTCTTCGGCTTCATGCCGGCCCGCAAAGCTGCCCGACTCGACCCGGTCACGGCCCTTACCAGTGAATGATCTCTCCATGAAGCCGCCCTTGAGTTTGCTGACCCTGTGCCTGTTGCTCAGTGCCTGTGGCACCCCGGCCCAGCGCCCGGACAGCGGCATCCAGCCGCCCTCTTCGTGGCAATCGCCACACAACGAAAGCACCACTCGCAGCAACGTACAGTGGTGGAACCGCTTCGGCAGCCCGCAACTGGAGCGTCTGGTCGAACAGGCCCGGGTCGGCAGTCACGACCTGGCCGCCGCCATCGCCCGAGTGCGCCAGGCGCAAGCCGAAACCGTGGTCGCCGGTGGCTCCCAGTTGCCGGAGGTCAAGGCAGGTTTGAACGCCAACCGCCAGAAGTTGCTGCGCGGCAATGGCTATAGTCAACTCGACGCCGACAGCGATAACGACGCGGTCGACTACTTCACCGCCAACCTCACGGCCAGTTACGAAATCGATTTCTGGGGCGGCCAGCGCGCCTCCCGCGACAGTGCGCAGTTCGCCCTGCAGGCCAGTGAGTTCGATCAGGCGACGGTGGAGCTGACATTGCTCAGTGGCGTGGCCAACGGTTATGCGCAAACCTTGTCGCTGCAGGAACAGAGTCGCATTGCCGAGCTGAATCTGGCCAATGCGCAGAACGTTTTGAGGTTGGTGCAAACCCGCTTCGACTCGGGCTCCGCGACCGCCCTGGAACTGGCCCAACAGAAAAGCCTGGTCGCGGCGCAGCAACGGCAATTGCCGCTGGTACAACAACAGGCCATAGACGCGCAGATCAGTCTCGCCGCCCTGCTCGGCCGTCCGGTGCAGGCGCTGGCCTTGGGTCAGGAGCGCTTCGATCAACTGTCATGGCCGGCCATCGAAGCCGGCGTGCCCAGCCAATTGCTCAGCCGCCGCCCGGACATCGCCCGCGCCGAAGCGCAACTGGCCGCCGCCCAGGCCGACATCACCGTCGCCCGCGCCGCCATGTTGCCGACCGTAACCCTGAGCGCGGAAATCGGCTCCGGTGCCGATCGCGCCGGCGACATTCTGCGCAGTCCTTTCTACAACCTCGCCGCCGGACTGCTGGCACCGGTGTTCAACAACGGTCGCCTGGGCGCCGAGCGCGACAAGGCCACGGCCCGCCAGGAAGAACTGCTGGAAGCCTATCGCGGTGCGATCATCAATGGTTTTGCCGACGTGGAAAAAGCCCTCAACAACATTCGCGGGCTGGACGAACAGCGGCAGTGGCAAAGTGAAGAACTGCGCCAGGCGCAAACTGCGTTCGACATTGCGCAAAGCCGTTATCAGGCGGGGGCCGAGGATCTGCTGACTGTGCTGGAAACCCAGCGCACGCTGTATGCGGCGCAGGATCTGAATGTGCAACTGAGGTTGTCACGGTTGCAGGCGAGTATTGCGCTGTACAAGGCGCTTGGGGGTGGGTGGCAGGTTTTGTAATTGCGGTGTTTTTGAGATTGCTATCGCTGGCAAGCCAGCGATTGAACGATAACGCGGTGTAGCGGTTTAACTCGAAACCGTCTTTGCCTTCAGATTCCGCGCATACCACGGCCGTTGCGGCACCTTCCTGAACAGATCCTTGAGCTTCTTCTCATCCTCGCCAAAGGTAATCCGCAGCGCCAGCTTCATGGTCTCCGGGTCCATCTCCACCGACTTGCCCGCCTGCAACCCCGGTGTAGTGCTACAGCCATGGGTGGTCGGACCTAGCCACGGGTCACCGATTTCAACCCAGCGCCCCGGTGCGAACCACGGCACGCCATTGACCTCAAGCCGGCTGACTTCCCCCGGATGAAAGCGCTCGTGGGCACGGAACCAGTCTTCCAGGCGATCGTCGATCCAACCGTGAAAGTGCCAGAACACCGGGCTCACATGAGACGAAAACGGATCGCCGAGGAAGTCGTTTTCCGGTGCAAACCAACGCGCGGAAAAGTCCGCCGGATCACGGGCGAACGGCACCGGCTGGCCGTTGGACGGATCACGGGGTACCGAGGCCCAGCGCATGTGCAGCCAATCGTGCAATCCCAACTCCACTTCTGAGCCGAACTGCCCCAGGGTCAGCTTCGACAGGTAACGCGGGTCGCGGTACTGCGATTCCCAGACCTGGAAATTGCTGTGGTACGTCTCGGCGGTCTTGATGTCGGCGACCCACTTTGAGTACTCGTCATCGTCCTGGGCCAGCCAGGTGGGCGGCAGCGCGGTGCCGTCATGGTTGTCGAAATAATTGGCGAAGCCGATGCGATCCCGGGCCAGCTCCGGCTGCGGCAGCGGGAATTGCGTCCACGACGGCAAGTCCTGCAGCGAGCGCGCCGTACCGAGCATGTGCCGGTGCATGAAGAAGAAGTCTACGCCCGAACCGTTGCGATCCTTGCGCGCACCACGGGCATCACGCTCCTTGTCCCGTGGACCAGGCTGCCAGCCGATGCCGCGCAAGGCGCTGCGCTTGTCTTCGGGCAGGTTGTGCCACTTGTCCCGGGACGCATGCCAGAGCTGGTGAAACAAGCGATGCTCGGCGGACGTCAGCCAGGCCAGCAGCGGCGCATTCAGACCGGTTCGCTCACGGGCTTCGGGAAATACGCGCTTGACGGCGATGAAGCGATTGTCCTGGGCGGTCATCATCAACGGCCGGTCCAGATTCAACACTCGTCCACTGAGCGAGCCGCTGCCGGCGTTGCCGAACCCGGCCCAGACTTCGTCCAGCGTCATGCTGAATTCGTAATCGGGGGTACCGTTGGCACTGAGTAATCGCCAGCTCAACTGCGCCGGTTTGGCGCCAGCCAGATCGCCGAGTACCCGGTAACGCGGCGCCCCGCTCGAACGCAGTCGCTCGGAGGTGTCGAGAAAACCGATCACGCCGCGACCTTTGTGGCCGATGTCGAGGAACACTTCCAACCCATCCGCCGGCAGGCCTTCAAGCCCCGCATCACGGCCTTCGAAACGGATCTGCCAGACACCACGCAAGGTATCGGCCAAACGCTGGCCGGCGACATCCGCGACATCGAACGACGCTTCGCCGGGGGTGATTGTCGGATCCGGTTTCGTCCATTGGCGATGCCCATAAAAAGCCGCAGGCACGGCAGCGCCGGTCAGCGCCAGGCCCGCCATGAACCATCGTCGAGAAATCGTCATTGCCCTACCTGTGTCAGCCATGAAGCAGGCTTTATCCAAGCTAGAACGTTGGTTGCGCCGAAAAATTTAAAAGCATTCGCGAGCAGGCTCGCTCCCACATTGGATCGCATTCCAAATGTGGGAGCGGGCTTGCTCGCGAAGAGGCCATCACAAACACTAAATTCCTCGACCGGTTACTCGTTCCTCCCAAATAGCAAAGCCCCTGCGGCGAACTGACTGAGACGGCAATGACAAAACCACGCTCGAAAAAGGCTCTTTTCATCGGCCTGCCGCTGGCCCTGGCGATCAGCGCCGGTACTGGCTTCGCGGCCTGGGACTACTGGTTCAAGGACAACCCCGGCTACCCGGTCAAGGTGATGAAACAGGCCGATGAACTGCACGAACGCCTGCTCTCGTTCGACAGCCACATCACCGTGCCCATGGACTTCGGCACCGCCGGCAACGAAGCAGACAAGGACGGCAGCGGCCAGTTCGACCTGGTCAAGACCGGACGCGGACGCTTGTCCGGCGCAGCCCTGACGATTTTCGGTTGGCCGGAAATCTGGAACGGCCCCAACGCGCCGCACCGCCCTACCGCCGGTTTCATCGAAGAAGCACGCTTCGAGCAGGAAACCCGCTACAAGATCATCAGCACCATGGTGCGCGACTACCCCAATCAGGTCGCCATCGCCTACACGCCTGACGATTTCCGCCGCCTGCACGGCGAAGGCAAGTTCGCGATTTTCATGAGCATGCTCAATGCCTACCCGCTGGGTAACGACCTCAACGCCCTGGACAAATGGGCGGCCCGGGGCATGCGCATGTTCGGCTTCAGTTACGTGGGCAACAACGCCTGGGCCGACTCGTCGCGGCCGCTGCCGTTTTTCAACGATACCCGCGACGCCCTTGGCGGTCTTTCGGAGATCGGCAAGCAGGCCGTGCACCGCCTCAACGACCTCGGTGTGATCATCGATGTGTCGCAGATGTCGACCAAAGCCCTGGAGCAAGTCGCCCGCTTGAGCCGCACGCCGATGGTGGCGTCCCACTCGGCACCCCGTGGCCTGGTGGACATCCCGCGCAACCTCAGCGACCAGGAAATGCAGCTGATCAAAAACAGTGGCGGCGTGGTGCAAATCGTCGGTTTCCCGACCTACATCAAACCGTTGAGTCAGGCCACCCAGGACAAACTCAATGCCCTGCGCGCGCGCTTCGACCTGCAACCGCTGCAAGGGCTGGAGATGGCACTGATGCCGGGCGACCCGGTCATCACCGTCTGGTCCGAGCAGCGTTTCGGTGAATACGCCAGCCAGCTCTACGCCATCGTCGACGAAGAACCCAAGGCCACCCTCAAGGACTACGGCGACGCGATTGATTATGCGGTGAAGAAAATCGGCATCGACCATGTCGGCATCAGTTCCGACTTCAACGATGGCGGCGGTCTCGATGGCTGGAAGGACGTCAGCGAGGCGCGCAACGTGACCGCCGAGCTGATCAGTCGCGGTTACGGCGAAGCCGATATCGCCAAGCTCTGGGGCGGCAATTTCCTGCGGGTCTGGGACCAGGTACAGCAGTCATCCAAACCTGTGGCAAAAAACTGACTCCCCCTTTGCACAAGCGAACCCAAGCCATGACCAACCGTCGTTCATTCCTCAAGCAGGCCGGCATTCTCGCCGCCGGATTGCCGCTGACTGCCGGCATGAACCTGCAGGCATCCGCCGCCAATCCGCAACCCTTGCCCAAGGGCAAGTGGGCGCAGTTGCGCCAGCTGTTCAATCAGGACCCGGACTACCTGCACTTCGCCAACTTCCTGGTGACCTCGCACCCCACGCCAGTGCGCAACGCCATCGATATGCACCGCGCCAACATCGACCGCAACCCCGGCCGCGCCATGGACTGGGACCTGCAGGAAACCGAGAAACGCGAACACAACGTGCGGGTCTGGGCCGGTCGCTACCTCAACGCCAAGCCTGAGCAGATCGCCCTCACCGGCAGCACCACCGAAGGCCTGGCGATGATTTATGGCGGCATTCATGTGCGTCCGGATCAGGAAATCCTGGTCAGCGAACATGAGCACTACTCGACCCATTACACCCTGGAATACCGCCAGCAACGCCAGGGTACCCAGGTGCGCAAGCTCAAGTTGTTCGAGAACAGCCGCGACATTACCGTGGACGAAGTGCTGGATTCGATCGCCAAAGGCATCCGCCCCGAGACCCGCGTGCTGGGCATGACCTGGGTGCAATCGGGCAGCGGCGTGAAACTGCCGATCGGCGAAATCGGCAAGCTGGTGGAAGAGCTGAACCAGAAGCGTGACGAAAAAGACCGCATTCTTTATGTGGTCGACGGCGTGCACGGTTTCGGCGTCGAGGACCTCGCGTTTCCCGACATGCACTGCGACTTCTTCATCGCCGGCACCCACAAATGGATGTTCGGCCCCCGTGGCACCGGGATCATTTGCGCCCGCTCGGCCGAACTCAAGGATGTCACGCCGATCATTCCGACCTTCTCCGAAGCCACCACCTTCTCGACCATCATGACCCCCGGTGGCTATCACAGCTTCGAACATCGCTGGGCGGCAGACGAAGCCTTCAAGCTGCATCTGGATTTGGGCAAGGCCGAGGTCCAGGCGCGCATCCATGCGCTCAATACCTATGCCAAGAATCGCCTGCTGGAACAACCACGGATCGAACTGGTCACGCCGCAAAGTCCGGAGCTGTCCGCCGGTTTTACGTTCTTTCGGGTCAAGGAACAGGACTGCGAAAAAATCGCCAACCAGCTGATGCAAAACCGCGTGGTCTGCGATGCGGTGGAACGTGACGCCGGCCCGGTGGTGCGCATCGCCCCGGGCCTGCTCAACAGCGAAAGCGAAATCGACCGTTTCATGGCCCTACTCAACAAGACCGCCTGACACCCCCATTCACTGTAGGAGCGAGCTTGCTCGCGATGGACGCCCAGGCACCGCGGGGAGTCAGGCACCCCGCGTTATCGTTGACGTTTTTCGCGAGCAAGCTCGCTCCTACAGGGTTCGTTTTTCTTTTGGATCGAGATTACCAATGACCCATAACCCACTCACCCTGCCGCTCAAGGCCCTCGCCCTGACCGCCCTCATGGCCGGCGCCGCTCAAGCCGCCACTCCAGCGCCACCGGGCAAGGTCTTCAAGGACTGCAAGGACTGTCCCGAAATGGTCGTGCTGCCCGCCGGAACCTTCACCATGGGCACCCCGGACGATGAAGTCGGCCGCGAGCCCGATGAAGGGCCGATGCATGACGTGACCTTCGCCAAACCATTCGCCATGAGCCGTTTCCAGGTCACCGCCGGCGAATGGGACAGCTACGTGCGCGAAAGCGGCGTGACCATTGCCAACGGCGATACCCGGCCGGGTCGCGAGTGCATCGCCAGCAAGCCGCGCTATCCGCAGAGCCCGCGCCAGCCGGCGGTGTGCATGAACTTCGACGACGTGAAAAACTACGTCGCCTGGCTGTCGAAGAAAACCGGCCAGAAATACCACATGGTCAGCGAAGCCCAGCGGGAATACGCCGCCCGTGGCGGCAGCAAAGGCCCGTTCCCCTTCCCGTTCGATGAAGGCAAGGAATACAGCATCGCCAAGCACGCCAACACCTACGGCCCGGCCGACGGTTACAGCTACAGCTCGCCGGTGGGCAGCTATCCGCCCAACGCCTTCGGCATGTACGACATGCACGGCAACGTCTATGAATGGGTGGAAGACTGCGAACACCCGAACTACGTCGGCGCCCCCACCGACGGCAGAGCCTGGCTCGAGCCCAACTGCGAAGCCGTGCGCATCCGCGGCAACGACTGGGGTGAAGCGCCGGTATTCTCCCGCTCCGGCAATCGCAACAGCCAGTACCCGCAAGAACGTGGGGACTGGATAGGCTTTCGTGTAGTGCGCGATCTCTAAAACCACACCCCAACCACTGTGGGAGCGAGCCTGCTCGCGAAAGCGGACTGTCAGCCAGCATTGATGTCGACTGACACTCCCTCTTCGCGAGCAGGCTCGCTCCCACAGGGTTCCATG